>NZ_BLPI01000001.1:1825000-2120000 GCF_019649015.1 Agarivorans litoreus
AGATACGAATATCGCCCTCATCACTAACATGGGCCTCAGCTTCGCGAAAACATAGCCAAAGTGAATTTTTAAACTCGCACAAGTCAGTAAACGCGTTATGCTCTCCGCCGTCCCATACTCGCTCTACTGATCGCAACTTCATCTACATTCTCTCCACTGTTTATTTATACCAAGATAAATATATGATTTATTTGGCAAACTCACTTTTTACTTACATTGAGTTAAAGCTTAGCAACTTAGTATCGTTATCGACTATTATCGTTTAAGCTAAACAATAGATTCTCTTAATCGCAAAAATATCCCAAGGAGGGACCATGTTTTTGGATTTTTTCGCTTTAGGGCTGCTGTTTTTCGTAGGTTTAACCTTGTTCTACGGCATCATTGCCATTCACGACATTCCTTATGAAATATCTAAACATCGCAATCACCCTCACCAAGACGCCATCCATGTGGCCGGTTGGATAAGTTTATTCACCCTCCATGCTATTTGGCCCTTTTTGTGGATATGGGCCACCTTGTATCGGGAAGACCGAGGTTGGGGTTTTAAGCAGTTGCAACAGCAAGAACACGAACTAGAGCAAAAAGAACAGCAATTGGAAGGTCAGAACGAAGAGTTAAGTGCAGAAATCACCAAATTAAAGCGCCAAGTCGCCATCATCAGTAAACATGTGCAACAACTAGAGCAACAACAGGGGAATCAATAATGGATTTATTGCTTATTCTCACCTACACCGGCATTTGTATTGCTATTTTCAAAATATTCAATATCCCGTTAACTAAATGGACTGTGCCAACAGCGGTATTAGGTGGTATTTTGCTTATTGGCACTCTAATCATTTTAATGAATTACAACCATCCTTACACAGCTAACGCCCGTCAAGTATATACCTCCGTGCCTATTATGCCCTTGGTGCGCGGAAAAGTTATAGAGGTGCCAGTAAAACCCAACCAGTTGATTAAAGCTGGCGATGTATTGTTTAAACTTGACCCCGAGCCGTTTGAAGCGGTAGTAGAGCAGCGCGAAGCAGAAGTAGCGGCAGCCCAGCAACAAGTACCGCAATTGCTAGCTCAATTGGCCAGCGCCCAAGCCACCACCAATGCAGCGAAAGCCGAGCGAGACCGCACCCAAAAGGCTTATCAACGTTATGCTGAGGGCCGTAAGAAAGGCGGCAAAAATAGTCCATTTACCGAACTAGAAGTAGAGAACCGCCAACAAGCGTATTTAGCAGCCGAGGCTCAACTGCAGGTAGCTCAGGCTAACCAAACCAATGCTCAATTAGCTTACGATTCACAAATTAATGGTGTGAATACTAATGTTGCGCGACTTCAAAGCCAATTAGACAAAGCCTTGTTCGATCTGGAACAAACTGTTGTTCGTGCACCAACAGATGGTTATGTCACCCAACTCGGTTTGCGTAAAGGCATGATCGCAGTACCTATGCCACTACGCCCAGTGATGACCTTTATTCCTAAAGAAGAGAGTATTTTTGTAGGGGCTTTTTGGGAAAACTCCATCAAACGCTTACAAGAGGGCGACGATGCTGAGTTTATTGTCACAGCTCAGCCTGGCATTGTATTTAAAGGTACCGTACTTCAAGTATTACCAACTATTGCCGAAGGTGAATTCCAAGCTAACGGCAGCTTACGAGGTGCAGAGGCCTTTTTTGTTCATAGTCGCAGCTTAGTGATTATTGACCCCGAACCGCGTTTTGATGAATTTGATTTCCCTATGGGTATTAGTGGGCAAGTCGCCATTTACACCGAGCACTTCCATCATGTATCAATGATTAGAAAAGTATTGTTACGCATGCAAGGTTGGGTGAACTACATCTTCCCCTTCCACTAAGAGTAGTAATCTTTATCATTAAAAAGGCCAGCGAGTTGCTGGCCTATTTTATTATTGCTCTAATTCTCTAACCCGCAGTGTTAAGTCGGCCAATTCTTGGCGCAGCGCATCTATTTGTTGCTGTAATTCAGCGTTTTGCTGAGCGGCCACCGGAGCGCTAGCCTCCTTAAGACTTGCTGCTGGCAAAGCAGGCTCACCGGAAAACAAATGAGCATAACGAGACTCTCGCTTACCCGGTTCTCTTTCAAGCTTAAGCACCAGCTTACCTGCATCATGCTCGGTTAACTCAAGCAAGCTTTGCTCTACTTCTTGCACATTGGTAAAGTTGGCTAAGCGCTGGCTACGGGTACGCAGCTCACCGGGAGTTTGCGGTCCACGCAAAAACAGCAAACAGATAATGGCTCGTTGCCCCTCTGTTAACTGCAAACCACCAAATTGGCTGTTACAGAAACGGTGTTGATAACGCACCACTCGGCCTGCCATTGGTGCTTCGGTAACAATGCGTAAGTCTTGCAGTTGCACCAATACATCTTGAACTTCTGCTTCACTCAACGCCATAACCGGTTCGCGATTACTCTTTTGATTACACGCTAAAGTGAGAGCGTTAAGTGATAGAGGGTATTGATCTGGGGTAGTTGTTTCTTTTTCTAGCAGCGCACCAATAACACGGGTTTGCTCTAAGCTTAAATTCTGTTCCACTCTTCACCTCTTTAAAACAATAACGAAACGTAAGTTTTCTCATTAATCGCTTAAGAATACGTTAATCTCACAATAGAAGCAGCTGCTTGTCACATGTTTCTGAAAGCTCCGCAATTCGATATGCTAAGCCCTCACTTTCTCGGCTAAATTTTATACAACAAACACTCTTATTTGAGCTTTTTTTGATGTAGATTAGTTCTACTGATCTGATTACTGGTTAAGGTGGTCACCCACTCAAATAGACGTCAGATGCATACAGTACAAGAGTGGTTTTTTAATAAGGTGAAGCTGGACGCAACATAGTATGGAATCATTTCGTTGGACATCAGATTTTGAAACAGGGATCTCTGTTGTTGACGAGCAGCATCGCCACTTAATTGATCTCATTAATCAAATTGGTGAACAGCTCACCGACAGCCACCCCCTGCAACAATCCGCGATCGAGTCGCTTAGCCAAGAACTAAACAATTACGTTAAAGAACACTTTCGTGAAGAAGAATTGCTTATGGCCAAGCACAAAGTGGATCCGCGCCATTGCCAAGCTCACGTAAAAGCTCACAGAGAATTTTTAGGCGAAGTCGCTAAGCTCAGCCAATTTAACCACGACAATAAGCAAAGCAAAATTAAACACCTGCTTGATTATCTCATTCAATGGTTGGCCTATCATATTCTAGGCATCGACCAAGTGCTCAGTAAACAGCTGCGTTACATCGAAGCCGGCGACAGCCCTGCATCTGCCTATAGTAAAATTGAGCAGCCTAAAGATTTGGCCACCGAGCCTCTAATCACCGCCTTACGCGGTTTATTTCACCAAGTTAGCGTGCGTAATAACGAGCTGCTAGAACTCAATCAAAATCTTGAGCAAAAAGTACAAGAACGCACTCTAGCACTGCAAAAAACCAATCAGCATTTACAATCTTTAGCGCATACCGATGTGCTCACGGGATTGCCTAACCGCCGCCATGCAATGATTCAACTCATGGAGCTTTGGAAGCAATCGCTTGAAAGCAACAGTCCATTAGCTTGCATGATGATAGATGCTGATCACTTTAAACAAATTAATGACCGAAATGGTCACGATGCTGGCGATGCGGTGTTAATGCTACTGGCGCGCGCATTGCGCGAATCGGTGCGTAACGATGATGTAGTAGCCCGTTTAGGTGGCGATGAGTTCTTATTAATTTGCCCCAATACCAGCTCAGAAGGTGCATTAAACCTTGGGCACAGCATTCGTGAACGTATTGCTAATATGCAACTCAACCACCAGCGCTATAGCATTACCGTAAGTGTAGGTATTGCAAGTCGTAGCAAAGACATGCAGCACCACGAAGCGATTATGAAAGCAGCCGATAAAGCGGTTTATAAAGCCAAGGCAGAGGGTAAAAACTGCGTACGTAGCTATGAGGATGTATCCAAGCAACAAGCCTGCTAAGCACTACGGGCTGTTTATCTTTCGCGGTTAAATGTTGTTCGCGAAAAAATCAGCTCAAAAGATAAACAGCCCCTAACCTTTTCTAACAAGACAGAAAAATCCACTCAGGTTAAACTGATTATTCTAAGCCCCTTAGATTAGCGCTCTTGTTATAGGAAACCTGCCATGACCATAGCTATTAGCTGGCCAGCACTTGCCACCTTTTCGCTAATACTGTTGATTCCGATTGGGCTTAATTGGCGCTTTAAACTTAGCCTAGGTAAAGACATAGCCAGCAGTTTAGTGCGAATGCTGCTGCAGCTTGTATTGCTCGGCTTGTATCTGCAGTTTTTGTTTGATTTAAACAATTTGTGGGTAAATTTACTGTGGCTGACAGTGATGTTAATTGTGGGTGCCAGCGCCATTCTTGGCAAAGCCAAATTACCTAAAAGAAACTTGTTTATACCAGTCTTGTTGGGGCTGGTGCTGGGCTTAAGTCCTTTACTGACACTGCTGCTATTCGCCTTACTAAAGCCGAGCCCTAGCTATAGCGCTCAGTACCTCATTCCCCTAGCAGGCATGCTTTTAGGCAACAGCCTTAGTGGAAACATTGTGGCTTTGCAGCGCCTATTTAGCGCACTGGATGAAAAAACCGCCGAATACCACGCTTATTTAGCGCTTGGCGCTAATAGAGTACAAGCAACTCAAGGCTTTGTGCAAAATGCTATGCAGCAAGCTTTTGCACCTGTACTCGCCTCTATGAGTACCGTAGGTTTGGTCACCCTTCCAGGTATGATGACCGGTCAAATACTCGCAGGCAGTGACCCAATGGTAGCGGTGAAGTATCAACTAGTGATTCTAATTGCTATTTTTGTCATGCTAAGTATCTCAATTTCAACCACGCTTAGCCTGAGCGTTCGAATTGCCATTAGCCCAACTGGGCTGGTTAAAATCAGTAAAGAGTAGTTTCTTAAAACTGCATATCACGGTCTACTCAAACGGACTAAAAAACAAATACTTGTTCAGTTTTCGGTTGTTGAGTATTTCCACTCAATGTACCTTTTAGCTTTAGATTCTGAGACAACAGCTATGACATTCAATGACTTACACCATCAACAATCACCACTACTACTCTGCAATGTTTGGGATGTTGCCAGTGCGAATATAGCCAAAAAGCTTGGTTTTACCGCAATAGGAACATCAAGCGCGGCAATTGCTGCTGCCCGAGGTTTAGATGACGGTGAACAGCTTTCGTTTAACGATCTAATCCAAGTTGTTGCGCAAATAAAGCAACACTGCAGTTTACCCTTAAGTGTCGATATAGAAGCGGGTTATAGCCAACACCCTCAAACTATTGTCGACAACATACTGTCACTCAACAAACTCGGTGTAGTTGGAATAAACATTGAAGACAGCGTGGTAAAACAGCAGCGAGAATTGCTGTCTGCGAACGACTTTGCAGCCACGCTTTCCTTTATAAAAAACCAGCTGATGCAGAGAGAGATAGAAATCTTCATCAATGCCAGAAGTGATGTTTTCCTTGTTGGCTGCAAAGATGCCGTAAGGCTAGCCAAGCTACGTATGCAACTTTACATCGACGCCGGTGCAGATGGGATCTTTTTACCCGGTATAGAACAACTGGAACATATTGAAGAACTAAGTCAACACTGCAGCGTGCCGCTAAATGTAATGTGCATGCCGCATTTAGCTAACTTTGCTCAACTGCATGCTGCTGGGGTTAAACGCATCAGTATGGGTAACTTTGTATTTAACAACATGCAGCAACATCTAGAAAGTCAGCTTGCCAGCATTAAGCAAAGCCAATCTTTTGCTACCTTGTTTTAAGGCTTGGTATTAATAGCTCCTGCCATTGCCGGAGCTTTTAAGGCCATTTTATTTAGCCAAACGTTTTGCGGTTTCAGCAACCCCAGCGCCTAAGGCTTTTACGCGCTGCTCCATATCTGTATCGGTTAATTGCCCTTCACTATTGAATGCCTGATAGGAAGAACCAACAGCCACTTGGTTTGGGCTAACCATTACTCCTAAGTTGAACAAAATATCACGGGTATGTGCCAAGCCACGAATGCCACCTAAACCACCGGGAGAAGTTGCCATGATACCTGCCACTTTTCCTTGGAAGGCTGAGCCAATATCGGCATCCTTGGAAGGGCGAGATAACCAATCTAAAGCATTTTTTAATACGCCTGAAATTGAGCCATTGTACTCCGGGCTGGCGATCAACATGCCATCGGCCTGCGCAAAAAGGTGTTTTAAATCGTTAACTGAAGCAGGCGTGCCCTCGGCTTCTAAATCTTCTGAGTAAAGAGGGATGGCAAAATCAGGTAAGTCCACATAGCGAACTTCAGCGCCAGCTTCCTCGGCACCTTTGGCCGCAATTTTTACCAAGTTTTTATTGAACGATTGAGCGCGTAAGCTGCCTGCAATAGCAATTAATTTAGTCATGTTGTGCTCCTAGGCCTAGCCTGAAAATGGAATTTATTTTCGATTTGAGAGCATTCTTACACAAGCAAATTTGAAGAAAAACAACACCTGTGCAACACTTCTGTGCATGAATGCACACAAGAATGATTGGAACGACATCCATATAGCTTATAAGGTTGCAACCTTAGGCACGCTTACCGCTGCCGCAGAAGCACTGGATGTACACCACAGTACGGTATTACGGCGAATAAATGCCTTGGAAGAGCGCCTAGGCACCCGCTTGTTTCATCGCCATGCCCGCGGCTACCAAGTCACCGAAGCAGGTTTATTACTTACCCAAACCGCCGAAAGCACCCAAAACGACTTTAACCGTTTATTGGGCAAACTGGCCGGCACCGACAATCAGCTTTCCGGGACCTTGGTATTAACCACAGTGAACAATATGGCCGAGCTGCTATTGCCAATGCTGGCCGACTTCCAAGCGCTTTATCCCAACATCAAATTGGAATATGCCGCCGACAGTAGAATTTTGAAACTAGAACACGGCGAAGCTCACGTAAGCATTCGCCCTGGTAAAAAGCCTAAAGATCTAGACTACGTGGTGCAGCACTTAGCCGATAGCCCCGTAACTCTGTATGGCTCAAGTGCTTATCTTAAAAAATACGGAAAAATAAAAAGCTTAAACAAGGTGGCTGGACATAAGTTTATTTCAACCATTGAGCCCTACTCGCAGATTAGCTTTATTAACTGGATGAATAGCGAGTTAGATCCGCAACAAATTGCTTTGCGGGTAAACGACTTTAATGCCTTTATTCCGGCCATAAAAGCTGGGTTTGGCGCAGCACCACTCAATTTTGAAACCGCCAAGGCCTACCCAGACCTGCTGCCGCTAATGGCACCACCAGAACACTGGGCCATTCCACAATGGCTTACCACCCATGTAGATATGCACCGCACCAGTAAAGTTCAGGCCTTCACGCAGTTTTTGAAGCAACGTTTTAATGCGCTAGCCAACTAATTGAAGTGCTTAGTCTACCTCAGGCAAATAACGGTAATGGCCGGTTATTTGGTAACTAAACAGCATGTCGTTTAGTTGCGGCCCCAGGCCAATGTTATGAACAATTTTTGGAACGCCAGCTGCTGTGTATTGGTCACTCACAATGCCGATATGGGGCAGATTACCGGGGAGCATCCAAGTCACAATATCACCTGGCAAATAGCTGCTAGCGCTATCACTTACAGCTACCGATTCACCATGGCGGGTAAAAAACACCTGAAGATTAGGCACTCTGCGATGGTCAATATTACGATCGGTGCGGCTTAAGCCCCAGATACGTTTAGATGGATACTGCGCAAAATGCTGCTTCATGTCTTCATGTACTAGAACCTGTAGATCAATGCCAAGTGCACGGTAGGAACGAATAAGCACATCGGTGCACACCCCAAAGTGTTCGGGCACATCACCATTAGGGTAATCCAGCGCAAAGTAGGCACCATTGTAAATCACCGTGTGCTCTGTTCGCGTCAAGGCAGCATCAACCAACTGTTGCGAAAAAGTGCTGCCAAGCACCGGTAATGAAACCACGCCTACTAGCAACAACACCAACCTAAACATAATACTCCCTATCGATGACTTACCATTCACTCAACGCTATCTTACTCATTTCCAGCATCATTACTAACAATTAAGTCAATGTGAAGACGCCATTCACCCATATTTACCAATGCAAGCTTATAGTGCATAGCTAGATCCAGCTCACTAAATAAGCAAAATTCTCTAATACTATGGAGGTAGCTCTAACCCTCAATTGATGTAGATCATTTTTTGTAGGCTACTCGCTGGTTATGTTGAAAGTGTAACAACAATAAATAGAGGTAATAAAAATGGAATTAATACAAGATCCGCGTTGTTATACCGACGTTTGTATAGACGGCCAATGGTACCACTACGACCATTGCGGCACTTCTGCTTATATGCTTAAAGGTGGAGCGTCTTCGGGCATAGAGTTGCAAAGCATTCCCACCACCGAAAACGAATTAATCGAACTATTGTCTAGATAAGAGCTGGTAACTTGCACCTGTTCGAGCTGAACGGGTGGCTAGTTTTGACAAAGCATGCGCCACACATTGATTGGCTAAACCGCTAAGTGCAAAGCCTCCATTTCTGCTTGTGCCTTTCCCCTACTACAAAGACTCGCAAAGAAAAACGGCTACCCGAAGATAGCCGTTGTTGCTGCTGCAGTATCGGCTGCAGTGTTTACCAGATTTATCCCTTCACTGGTAAGCCATCACCACGTGCAGCCAAACGAGGCTGAACGAATACTGCAGTGGTCATAGCAGGTACTTCAAAAGTGCCATCAGCAAACTCAGCGCCTTTAACCACTAAGTCAGTTGAACGTTGCTGTACAGGGTGCAACTCAAATCCCTGTGCATTGTTAATGCTAACTTGCTGGGTTTCTGCTGTTGCGTTTACCATCACCACAATCGCATCATAGTTACTGTCTAAGTCAGCGCCTGAATGAATACCATTGTCGATTGATTGCACAATCACACCCGGTATTTGGTCTAGCCCAGTATTGTGGAAGTCGATACGCGCCATAATGTCTTGCTTAGCATTCATGCGGAATAGCGTTGAGCTGGTGCGCATTTCCATTAAATCAAAGAAGCGTAGTTTGGCATCTTCAATATGTTGCGGCTCGGCTTGAGTTTCAGGGTTAGCAATGATTTTCTTAATCACATCATAGTTTGCGCCATCGATGTGTTTCATCGGCAAGCCCTTGTTCCAGTTGTTATCTTGGGCGGTGAAATCAACACGGTTGTACCAATCACCCGAGTCATAACTATCACGCTCCATTGACTTAGAACGCAGCAACTCTGAGCCCATGTGGATAAACGGTATACCTTGACCTGTCATCACCGTAGATAAAGCAACGGTTTGCATACGTGCACGTTGCTCTGGCGTTAACTCTTCGGCCAATTTGTACTGATTAATGTCCCACAGAGTTTGGTTATCGTGCTTAGATACGTAAGAAATATTCTCTTGGGCACTTTCGGTGTAGCCCGCTGGTTGCTCATCACCACCATAAAGCAATTCACTGCCCTTGATGCGATCGCCATTACGGTCAACAAATTGGAAATCGGCCAAGTTACCCGCCATGCCTACACGGATAAGGTCGGCGTTGTACATCCAAGTTTCGTTGTAAGTGCTGTCAGGCGTATCGGCATTGAGTTCATTGGCTAAAACCGCATTGGCAAAACCTTGCTGCTTACGTAGCTGCTCACCATCATCAAATGGACTACCACCACGAATACCATCACGTAAACGGTCAGAGAAAGTACCTATTCCAGTGCCCGCCATGTTTAGCTGGTTTGCTTGAACAAAACGAGCGTCATCTTGCACTTCACCAAAGGTCCAGCCTTCGCCGTAAAAGTAATTATCTGGCGATACTTTTTGCACTTCTTCTAGTGCTTCGATCATTAAGTCTTTTGGTTGGTGACCCATTAAGTCAAAACGGAAACCGTCAATTTGGTAATCACGCGCCCACACAATTAACGAGTCAACCATCAGCTTACCCATCATTTTGTGTTCGGTAGCGGTGTTGTCACAACAGGTTGAGTTTTCCACTACACCGGTATCAATGGTTAAGCGTTGGTAGTATCCCGGTACAATTTTATCCAACACCGACTTATCGTTGCTAGGGCCAGAACCATGGGTATGGTTATACACCACATCCATAATCACTCGCATATCTTGCTGATGTAAATGCTTCACCATTTGGCGGAATTCTAGAATACGCTGTTTGCCATGTGCATCAGTAGCATAGCTGCCTTCTGGCACATTAAAGTGGAACGGGTCGTAACCCCAGTTAAAGCTATCGTACTGGCGTAAATCGTTCACTAAAGCCTGTACTTTTTCAGTGGCAGGATTTTCATCAACATAAGCTTGCAGCACATCTTCAATCACCGCCGACTTATCGGTACCGTCTTCACACACGCCAGCATTGGCATTTAGCTCACACAGCTCACCAATGGTGCCATCAATGTCTACGCGATTTACTTCATCAACCGTAGCAATATCAAACACTGGTAACAGGTGCACATTATTTAAACCGCGATCGCGTAACTGCATTAAATGCTTATAACTGGCGCGTTCTTCATCGGTAAAGGCTAAGTACTTACCGGTATATTCTGGATTACCATCTTCATCGGCAAAACTAAAATCTCGTACCTGTGTTTCGTACAATACGTAATCGGTCGGTGAGTCAATGGTTGGCGGAACAATGCTGTCCCAACCACTTGGGAACAATTCACTGTCATTTTGTAAATCAACGACCTGCGAATGGGTGCTATTAGCCGATAAACTGAGTGAGTAAGGGTCGGTCACCATTAACGTTTCAATACGCTGACTATTTGGATGGTATACCTCCACTTGATAGCGGTAAAAAACATCCACCATATTAGGCATCGCATCGCTAGACCAAATACCCGTTGCAGGATCAAACTCCATAGCCACAAAGCCTTGATCGGCGCGTGCGCTTAAGTCTTCATCGTACAAGGCCAGCTTTACATCTTTAGCCGTAGGTGCCCAAAGACGGAAAGTTGTTAAGCTGTCTTGAATCACCGCACCCAGTGGCTCATCTTTAGCATTTTCCCAATATAGGTCATCTAGCGCCCCAGGAATTTGCAACAAGGTAGCAGCAACCACTTCTTCATCTTGATTATACGCCGCAGCCACTAGCTGGCCTTTTATCACCTCGGCAGCTTGTTCTGCATTTAATTCGTAAGCTTGTAAATGCGCTAAATGAGGGAATTGAGCTTTCACCTCTGCTGGCATCTCAGTAATGTTTAATTCTAGGGCTTCGCCACCCTCTATTGTCTTATCTTCGATATTCACCGAAATGCCAGCATTGGCAGAATGGTACAGTTTAAATTGGCTACCATTTGCATCCCATAGAATGAGGTTATCACGCACCCAATGTGCACTTGCGCCAACAATGCCAACTGGAGGTTGGTTTACCTCGGTATAATCGGTATCTACATACACCTTGTCATCGCCCGCCTTTATCAAGCCATGTTTGTAGTCTGTGTAGTAGAAGCGCAGGTCGCCAGTTTGACCACCTTGCTCTAAATTACGCGGGATCATATTGATACACTCACCAGCATGATAAGCGTCAATCACCCAGTAAGCGCCGTAAGTTTCGTTAATGCCGGTGTATGCCATGCCAGCATCCCAACCACCTGTAGCGTCACCGTCAGTGCCATCGCCCCAACCATTACAACTGGCATCGTTCCAGCCGTGAATAGTCCAACCTTGGTAGTATTCTTCTAAAGACTGATTGCTTGCTTTGGCATCGTTTAAACGGTAATAAATGGCAATTTGACCGTCTTTTAGGTCTACAAGACCGTTTTGATCACCATTGTCATTGTTACTGCTGCTATTACAGGCAGCCAACGAAACTGCAGCCAGCACTGGCAACGTTAACCTTGCCACTTTAGATAATTCCATTCCGAGATAACCTCATTAGTTTTATTTTTATAGTGTTTAATGCTTTGAAACTTTCATTTTTCAGCCTATACATCTAATTAAGCCAAAACTGTGAGATATGCCTAGCTAAGGCTTAAGCGTTCAAATATCAATCAATCGATTTCTCATTTATCTACCCGCGTCACTATTTTATTCTAAAAAATAAAAATAACTTAGATAATAAAACCATGAAAAGGTGAAATTCAGGCAGATTATGGTTTAAAAGGTAGTTTGCAAGCGCGGACTTAAAAAAGAAAAGCACCAGTAATCAGATTTAGTGCTTAAAAAGGGGCTAACTTTTCATTGAGCAAGTGCTAGCAGAAACAGCACTATACTAGGGTCTGTTGATCTTTGGTGTTGAAATTTTGTTCGAGATAAGCGGGCTTTAATCGCGGCGAGCACTTAGAAGCCTAGTGGGCTAAGCAAAAAGTGCTTAACAAAGAGTAAAGTTCGCTTATCCGAACCCTTCGGGCAGCATTTCTTAGCCATTTATTTAACGTTAGCGAGTGATTATTAAGCCCATTTAACTGCACACTCACTGCCTTGCCTAAATAGCTAATAAATTGCTGCAAAAACCATCAGCAAAGATCAACAGACCCTAGGCATAGTTACGCCCCAAAAACCATCAGATACGCGCCATAGTAGTGCGTTTAATTGCAATCTTTTTTGAAACAAATTTCTCCAGCCCTACCTACAGCAATTTTATGTGCAAACGGTACATTTCGTGCAGAACAAAAATCACCCATTTGCACAACAAAACTCAAGCCAAAAGAACAGCATATTTGGCACATCTTTTGGAACGCTTAACACGATGGAATAACTAGCGTGACCACCAATATAGCGATTGTTGTCACCAATAGATGGAGTTAACACAATGAGCCAAACTAACGATTTTCCACTCTCGGCGGTTCCACAAGACGCCCGTAAAGGTTTTTGGTCTACCGCTTTTGTACTTTTAGGGTTTACTTTCTTCACTTCCACCATGTGGGCAGGTGGCACACTTGGCACCTCATTTAGTTTCACCGAGCTGCTGTGGATCATACTAATAGGTAATTTGCTATTAGGTAGCTATGCCGCTGGGCTGGCTTATGTGGCGTATAAAACCGGCTTAAACTCGGTGTTGCTAGGGCGATACTGTTTTGGAGAGCATGGTAGCAAGCTGTCTGACATTATCTTAGGTTTTACCCAGATAGGCTGGTACGCCTGGGGTACCGCCACCATAGCGATTATTCTGCTTAAGCTGCTCAATTTACCCGAAAGCTACGCAACACCTTTAATGGTGCTGTTTGGCTTTGGCTTTTGTATTACCGCGTTTATTGGCTACAAAGCCTTAGAAGTTCTTTCCAAAATATCTGTCCCCGCCATGCTGGCATTTATCGGCCTGTCGATTTACCAAGGCAGTATTGATATAGGTGGCTTATCCCAACTTAGCAACATTGCGCCAAGCGATACCATGGCATTCTCTGCGGCAATTACGTTGGTATTTGGGACCTTTGTAAGTGGCGGAACCCAAGCAACCAATTGGAGCCGTTTTGCTAAGTCTGGCCGCATAGCGGTTATCACTACTTTGTTAGCTTTCTTTATTGGCAATGGCTTAATGGTATTTGTCGGCGCGTTCGGCGCGATGGTTTACCAACAAGCCGACATCGTAGACGTACTAGTAAGCCAAGGCTTTATTTTGGTTGCCATTTTGATGTTATTTGCCAATATCTGGACAACCCAAGACAACACTATTTACAACTTTGCCGCTGCCGGCTGTAACTTGATGAGAACCGACAAGCGCCGCTTAATTACTTTAGTTGGTGCAGCCATCGGCACCCTGCTAGCAGTATTTGGCATGTACAACCTGCTTATCCCATTTTTAATCCTTTTGGGCACCTTTATTCCACCCATTGGCGCCATCATCATGGCTGATTTTTGGTTTAAACATCGTGGGAACCCACCAGCATTAGAGCAAATTAAGCTGCCTAGTTTCGATAAATGTGGTTTAGCCGCATACGCGGTTGGTTCGGCTGCAGCCTACTATTCCCCTTGGATAGCGCCGTTAGTTGGGATTGTTGTGTCGGCCAGTTTCTATGGTGTATTGCTGCACATTAGCTCGGCTCAGCCCTTAGCCAAACAAACGGCCAGTTAAGGAGGTAGTGCTTGGCTATTCGCGCTAAAGATATTCCCCTAATCCCCGGTTTAGAGAGCATTAACTTGCTTACCGGGGAAGCTTCTCAACAAGCTATTCGCTGGCCATACTTAGCCGAGAACAAAGAGCTAGCACCTTGGTTAACCGGTGGTGAACTCGTCTTTGTTACCGGCATAAATTTGCAACGAAGTGAACAAGAGTATTATCAACTTATAGATGAAGCTTTAGAAAAGTCGGCAGCAGGCATGGTTATTCTGACCCACTCAGAGTTTATCGACACCATTCCCGAGTGCGTGATTAGCTACGCCAACCAACATCAATTTGCTGTACTAGAGCAACCTTACAGCTTGCCTATGGTTAAAGTGACCGAGCTAATTTGTAAGGCCTTAATTCAAGACAACCTATCTAGCCACTCGCTACAGCATTTTATTAGCCATGTGATTAATAGCCCCAACCAACTGTCGTTGTTGTCTCGACACCGCGCCAAAGAATTAGGCTTAAACTTTGATGCGGCCATTAGTATTGCCCAGCTACAACCACAAGTTAGCGATGCAAGTGACTTAAATGTTTGGGTATTTCAACTTCGCCAGTGGCTAAATCGCATGCGAAGCCCCTACCCGCTAATTGAAGATCATCATGGCTGGTATTTATTATTGCCCATTCAAGCCCAAGACTCTTTAGAGCAACAACGTAGCCTTTGGCAGCAACTCAATCAGTATTTAATGCAACAAAAGCTTAAATACAATTTGGGTGTGAGTGTTAGCCCACAAGGCTTAAACCAGTTGGCCAATGCTGCTTTGCAGGCTAGACAAGCAGCAGAGTTTAGCCAATTACAAAGCCATCATTCCGCCATTGTGCACTACTTAGATTTAGGGGTGAGCCGAGTATTTGCCGCCATAGAAGATCCGCAAATTTTACTGAATTTTTGCTGCGACAAACTCGGGCCCTTATTCCATTGCCAAGAACCTAGCTTAATCACCCTTAAGCATACGCTGCGCTGCTACTTTGACAATTTAGCTAGCCTAAGACAGACCGCCAAAGAGCTAAATATTCACCGAAATACGCTCAGCAATCGTCTCGCCAAGGTACAAACGCTCACTGGTTGTGACCTAGAACAAGCGCAGCAACGTCTAGAATTACAAAATGCCCTGCTGATGGAGCCAATAACAATCCAACGGCAACAACATTCTGTTCAAGGATTATCATGAAAATTATTAACGCACGTTTAAGAGGGCAAACAGAGCTGTTTAGTCTATCTGTTGCCCAAGGGCTAATTACTCATATCACTCCGCAAGCCGCGGCTTTATCAGCTAACTTGCCAAAATATGAAGAAGCGATAGATGCGGCAGGTAATTTATTATCTGCTCCTTTTGTTGAGCCGCATATTCACTTAGACGCAGTGCTCACTGCCGGGCAGCCCTCTTGGAACATGAGCGGAACCTTATTTGAAGGCATTGAACGCTGGAGCGAACGCAAACCGCTGCTCACTCCCGAAGACATTGAACAACGGGTGTTAAAAACCGTGCAACTGTTGGTTGAAAATGGGGTGCAGTACATTCGCACCCATGTTGATGTGACCGATCCACAACTCACCGCGCTTAAAACCATTGCTAAGCTAAAACCTAAGCTGTCTTCTGCAATTAATTTACAAATTGTTGCCTTTCCCCAAGAAGGGATCTGGTCTTTTCCCAATGGCAAAACCTTAATGGAGCAAGCCATTGAAGAGGGGGCAGATGTGATAGGAGGTATTCCCCACTTCGAATTTACCCGCGAATATGGGGTAGAGTCGATGCGCTGGGTGGTGAAGCTCGCCAAACAACATGATCTATTGGTAGATGTGCACTGCGACGAAATAGACGACGAAGCATCGCGCTTTTTGGAGGTATTAGCCACCGCAGCCTTAGAGCTTGATATGGGCGAGCGTGTTACCGCCAGCCACACCACCGCGATGCATTCTTACAACAACGCCTATTGTTCTAAGTTATTTAGGCTACTCAAAAAATCTAAAATAAACTTTGTTTCTTGTCCTACCGAGAGCATTCACTTACAAGGCCGCTTTGATACCTATCCTAAACGACGCGGCGTAACGCGAGTGAAAGAGTTATGCGAAGCCGGCATGAATGTCTGCTTCGCCCAAGATTCTATTCAAGACCCTTGGTATACCTTAGGCAACGGTAAACTGCTACGAGTATTAGACGCTGGCTTACACATCTGCCACATGATGGGTTATAAAGAGCTATCTAAAGCCTTAGATCTTATTACCAACAATGGCGCCAAAACCTTACAAATAGAAGCTGAATACGGTATTGAGGTAGGCAAACCTGCAAACTTTATTTTGCTGGAAGGAGAAGACGATTTATCGGTGATTCAACGCCAAGGCGAAGTACTGTTATCGGTGCGTAATGGCGAGATACTGGTTCAGCGTCAACCAGCTAAGCTAATTAAACATTGTTCATTTTAGGCTGAGTAAACGACAAGTAATCGGCTAGAAGGCGCTTTAACAGCGTATAAAAAAACGGACCTAACAGGTCCTTTTTTTAGTACCTATACCTAAGACCCTAGTTAGCGGTAAAGTTAAATTTCTGTCCGCCAATACTGGCTTCATACATTAAACCACCTTTAGCTAAGGTGAATACTGCATAACCACTTACATAATGCGCTTTAGATTGGGTTTCACCCGCGGCTGCTCCAGTGCCAGAAGTACCTGCTTGAGCAGAAGCGCCAACGGTTAAAGCCACTGCGCTCGCTTGAGCACCAAACTCGAAGCTGCCGCTAGTAAACTCGTCGTAAGCGCGTTTATCTTGAAGGAAAATGATTTGGCTAAACGCTTGCCCACCGAGTTGGAAACCAAGTGTAACTTGGCCCATATTTACGCTGCCTGTAGATGCTCCGCCTCGGTAGACTTTACCCTCACCGTAAGCGCCACCAATACCAATGCCACCCTTACCAATGGTAGGAAACACCGCATAGCCATAAGCATTGTTAAAAAATGGGGTGGTTCGATCAGATTTTTTGAACTGCTGAATCGTAGCTTGATAATCGTCTGCGACGGCTTGAAAGCTTAATACAAGCACACCAACGCACAGTGCCAACCATTTCTTCATAAATAAACATCCCTAGATTTGGAGTATGGTGCAAGCAGCATACACGATGTATGTGAAAATCGGTACGCTGCCTACAAAAACTTCAATATTGGAAAATTTATGCCGTGGGTTGATACACGCGATAACAGGTTTGATATTGATAACGTTCGCCTGGCTTTAACCAACAGCTTTGGTGTGGCCAATCTGGGCGGTTGGGAGAGTCTGGCAAAAATTGGGTTTCTAAAGCAACGCCACTATGAGCCTGATACACTTCGCCGTTGTGCCCCGGATTACCGGTTAGGAAATTACCAGTATAAAGCTGGATCGCAGGTTTATTGGTATACACTTCCATTGCTAGCGACGCGTCATCGGCAATAATACGGGCTACTGGCTTGCCATCACTCACCACCTGTTCTTGCAGCAAGTAACTATGATCGTATCCGCCCACTAGCTGCTGATCGGGATCTTTCTTAAGATCTTTAGCAATCAGCTTAGCTTGCCTAAAATCAAAGCCAGTTCCTTCTACAGGTTTTAAGCCATCAACCGGAATACCATCAGCTGCTACTGGCAGGTAATGATCTGCTGCAATGTATAAGTGGTGCTGTAATACCGTTGAGCTCGCGGCATTCAAATTAAAATAACTATGGTCGGTGAGATTTACTGGACAGGCTTTATCTACAGTAGCTGAGTAATCCAGTACTAACTGATTATCTTCATCTAAGGTGTAATCAAGCTGCGCTTGCATATTACCAGGAAATCCACACTCTCCATCGGCTGAGCTAATAGTAAAACGAACTTTGTTGTCTGCCAGCTGCTCGCCTAGCCAATCGCGATGGCTAAAATCATTGGCGCCATGTAATTGGTGCTCATCTTGATTGGCACTTAAGGCATAAACCTGCCCTTGGTACTCAAAGCGCGCTTGCTTGATGCGGTTAGCATAGCGCCCCACCGTAGCACCTAAGTAAGCGTCTTGTTTTAGGTAATCCTCAAAGCTGTCACAACCCAGAACCACTTCACGTAACTCACCGCTACTAAGTTTTATTTTTAAACTGGCTAGGGTAGCTCCCCATGCCAATACCGTGGCCTCACTCCCCTTAGCATTCCTAAGGGTAAACGTTTGCACTTTTTTATCTTGCTGTGCGAAAGGCATGAAAAACTCCTAAAACTAATTCAATACAATGAGAGTAACAAAAAGGTGGGAAACCTCTGCAACCCGCTAAATAAGGCGATACTAGCCTAGCTTAACGGAAGATTTTTGATGCAGTCCACAGTTCAACATAAGACGCAAAAAACGTAATAGCCTTAACAACAAAAAAGTGAACTTAATCACCTTTTATACTAGGCGAAATGACGATGTTTTCACAACCAATATTACTGTTTGAAGTAATTAAACAGCTAAATACATGCGCTTACCGCAAGTTTTTAACAAGGTTAGGGAGCACCCAAAGTTTATCTTCATCAATCGGCGTCTTTGGATGTAAAGACGGATTGCGTAGTTTAAACACCAAGCGATTTTCCATTAAATCTGCCAATTTGTGGTAATTAAATTTTTTAAATAGCGCTTCAAAACTACCATCATCAATGGCTAGCCTTAAACCTTGCTCTAAACGCTCGGCTAACACGGTGTTTTCTGGGTTTACAAAGTAATAAATGGGTGCGGGATAACTGAGTAATATTCTTGGCTCTGCAACAAAACCTTCCCGTTGATGCTGTTTTAATTCGGCACCTACTTCGCTAATACCTCGAGGAAAATAATCAAAGCGGCCGCGCTCTAACATGCCAAACAAACCTTCATAGGTTTTGCCTTCAATTACTGGCAAACGATTGTATTCTAGTATCTCAATATCAGGCCAGCCCATACCTTGCCCTGCGCGCATTTGAGCCAATTCACTAAGCTGTTGAATGTCTCTAAATCGACGAAGGTCTTCTCGGCGGATCATCAATACCCGCTGGCCTAATAAGCCCTTCAATAAAGGAATGCGTACAGCCAGCAGTTTTGACTCACGCTCAAGGCTGGTCATGGTCCAAACTACATCTATACAACGCTTGCGCTGTAACTGCTGTAGCGCCCTATCTTGCATCATCCGCACTGCGCAAGTTTGCGTTTGGTAGGCCCCAAAACCCGCTTCAGTTTTACTCAAAGCTAAGTTCAGCAATTCTACGAAATATTGTTGGCGTTTATCGTTATCGCTTTCGGGTTGAGCATGTCTCACCACGATATTTGCTGCATGGACTTTCGCTAAAGCAATCACAAAAATGACTAATATCCATAAATAGCGGCAAGGCATAGGAATCATCCATCATTAACTCATTCGCTAATTGTATGAAATCGGCGAGTCAAGCAGCAAGCAAACAGATCAACAAAACATCAACAGCTATGAAATGATAACTCACCAATAAAACCAATTTTTCATAAAATGAGACAGCGAGAGTAATTCTTAGTTAATAGTGAGCCAAAGCGGGCTTTGCTCGCTAGGTGTGCTAGCGTGTAAATAGGGCTTATTTAGTTTAATCACCGTGCGAGATCTTAGCTCGTTAACTAGATTGTCGTATCGATAGCGAGAAAACAGTGCATCAAAGCTACTATCGCTAAAGGCGATCCATAAACTTTGTTCGATACGCGCTGCGGTGCTCATTGTCCACACCATATCAATACCGTGGTTATTTTACAGCTGCAGCAAAGAGCGATTTGGGCGCATTTTGGCTTTATTGCTCTCGAGACGAAACGGCCCAAGCTCCTGCTCAGTTTTAGACAAGACCAAGTCGAGTAAATCGATAAAGTAGCGATTTCGTAAGTCTTTCGCCTTGCGGCGCAATATGGCGTACCAGCTGAGGGCTTAGCTCAGCGGCAATAGATATCGAGCAAAGCGATAGACTGGTAAACACAATCTGCAATAGCCTTTGTGTTAATGACTGCAAAACGACTCAACAAATAGATAGTCAAACTCTTTAATACTTACCAGTGACGTAAGCTATGTATCATAAGCTTACCACTAAGGTTTATACTTGGCTTAACCTCAACAATAAGGATTAGCTTTGCTGCATTCATTACTCAACAACAGCGTTATAGCTTTAAGTATATTAGTGCTCACTGCTTGCTCCACAGGGAACCATGGCTCCTATGCCGAGCGGAGCTTTTATCAAGGAAATACTAGGGGCTGTTGATCTTTTCTGATGGTTTTTGCAGCAATTTATTAGCCATTTAGGCAAGGCAGTGAGTGTGCAGTTAAGTGGGCTTAATAATCACTCGCTAACGCTGAATAAATGGCTAAGAAATGCTGCCCGAAGGGTTCGGATAAGCGAACTTTACTCTTTGTTAAGCACTTCTTGCTTAGCCCACTAGGCTTCTAAGTGCTCGCCGCGATTAAAGCCCGCTTATTTCGAACAAAATTTCAACACCAAAGATCAACAGACCCTAGTAACTTAAGATATATTGGTCCCGCCAGTGGCAAACACTGCCAAACGTATGCTTTATATCTATTTCCATTAAAGCAAAACCCATCAACAGCACTCGCCTTAGCGCAAGCAAAGCAATCTCAAGACTCCACCCTAATGCTAACCGACCTTAGTATTAGTGACGTTACGCAATGGGGAATTGGCTACGCTAAACGCTGTATATTGGTCACCGCAGACGCCTACGGGAAATAAGCGTTTTCTAAAGTTAGGTGATGAGCCGAGGTTAAACGTCGAACTCCCACAGCTCTTACTTATTATTCAGCCATAAAAAAAAGCCCCGTCATAACTGACGGGGCTTTCTAATTGTGGTCGGTGATGCGCCAAGGTTAAAAGGCGAACTCCCCATTCATTGCTCAATTCCAAGCTAAAGAAAGCAAAAAGCCTGCTCGATGAGCAGGCTTTTTAGAAGGTGGTCGGTGATGAGAGATTCGAACTCCCGACCCTCTGGTCCCAAACCAGATGCGCTACCAAGCTGCGCTAATCACCGATTTTCTTGATATTTCAGAAGACTAAACCCTCTGGTCCCGCTCTTTATGAGCTTCGCGATGATGCGCTATCAAGCTGCGCTAATCACCGATTTTCTTGATATTTCAGAGGACTAAACCCTCTGGTCCCACTCTTTATGAGCTTCGTGACGATGCGCTACCAAGTTGCGCTTGTCATCTTAATTATTGTAGAGCAAGCTCTTAACAATAATCAAACTATTGCGATAACAACGAATCTCGTTGCATCTAAATAATGGGGTGAGTAATGGGATTTGAACCCACGACAACCGGAATCACAATCCGGGGCTCTACCAACTGAGCTATACCCACCACTGAGTATTTCGAGCGTTTCCGAAGCAATGGCGCACCCGACAGGAGTCGAACCTGTGACCTTCGCCTCCGGAGGGCGACGCTCTATCCAGCTGAGCTACGGGTGCTCAACGCTGGCGGAGGCGTATATTAGGGTTTTAGCCCCGCCCTGTAAAGACATTTTAGAAAAAAACTGGTAATTGCTGACTTTTCCAGCAAGCCTTGCAAAAACCAGCAATTTTAAGGCTAGCTAAACCACCAAAATCAGCTTTGTCAATTTAACAATGCACTCCTAAATCGTGCTAAAACCTGCGTAAGCTATTCCGCTTAAATAAGCCATTTCTCGATGCCACGTTGCCAAGTCGTCTTTAGTGAATTGATTAAGATGATGATGCCCACACGCACGTGCCATAACCTGCATTAGCGCTACCGATGCATCAAAGAAATTAGCCAATTGCTGAGCCGATTTGTCCACCTTTAAACGCTGGCGTAAATCGGCATTTTGGGTGGCAATCCCAGCTGGGCAATTATTGGTATTACAGATCCGCGCTGCCACACAACCTATGGCTTGCATGGCACTATTAGATACCGCTACACCATCGGCTCCTAAAGCCATGGCTTTGACAAAATCCATAGGTAAGCGCAAACCGCCTGTTATAATCAAACTCACCCTGCCACTGGCACCTTGTTGGTCAAGATAGCGTCGCGCTCTGGCTAAGGCCGGAATGGTAGGCACACTAATATGGTCCCTAAATATTTCTGGTGCTGCCCCAGTACCGCCGCCACGCCCATCTAATATGATGTAGTCAGCGCTGCTATCTAAAGCAAATTGAATATCTCGCTCGATATGGTTAGCACTTAACTTAAAACCAAGGGGAATGCCGCCGCTTATTTCACGCACCCGATCGGCAAAATGTTTAAAGTCTTTGCTACTGTGTAAATCAGCAAAGGTGGGCGGGGAGATTGCCGGTTGCCCTTCAGCTATGCCACGAACTAAAGAAATTTTGCCATGGTTTTTATTGCCAGGTAAATGCCCTCCGGTGCCGGTTTTGGCACCTTGCCCTCCTTTAAAGTGAAAAGCTTGAACTTGAGTTAGCAGTGATTCTTGATAACCAAATTTGGCGCTGGCTAACTCATAAAGGTAACGGGAATTTTGTTGCTGCTCTTCAGCCAGCATGCCGCCTTCGCCAGAGCAAATACCAGTTCCAGCCAACTCGGCGCCTTTAGCCAACGCGATTTTAGCTTCTTCCGATAAGGCACCAAAACTCATATCAGAGACAAACAGAGGTATCTTTAGCTGCAGTGGCTTTTTCGCCTCTGGGCCGATAATCAGTTCTGTGGCCACAGATTGATCTTCCATCAAAGGCTTTTTGGCCATTTGTGCCACCATCACTTGAATGTCGTCCCAATGTGGCAGAAGATGCCTAGGTACTCCCATCGAGGTCATTGCTCCATGGTGACCCAGTTTTGATAAACCTTCACGCGCCAATTGATGAATAAAGGCAACGGTGGGTTCTTCAGTGGTAGCAGTGGCTTGAGGTGCAGCACTTTTTGTTTGAGGCTGTGGGGCTTCTTGGCCTATTTGCTCGGCGCTAAACTGCTTATGGCTGCCATCACAAAATGGGCTATTCCCCGTGGTTTTACAAGCACATAAATAAGCATCACCACTTTCTTCTGCGGTAAAAGCCTTGGGGCTAAGGCCAGTACCTGCATGGCTACCATCACAAAAGGGTTGGGATTTAGAACGACCACAGCTGCAAAAGTAGTATTGGTCTCCCTTAGTTAAACTCACCTTGTTGGGTTTGTCATCGGCAATAATCGGCTTAGTCATACCCTCTCCTTGCGCAAAAATGGCGGGGCATACTCGCCCTGCATTTACTTAGCTTAGACGCTTTCTCTCCAAAGGGGAGCAACAAAACCTGAGTAGCAAAAGATGCTAAAGGCTATTAAATGACAGCCTAGATTAGCGCTGTAAGGCGTCTTCTGCGCTAAATGTTTTTTTAAAACTAAAGGCCTGAGCAGTATCTCCGTGCTTCCTTAATAATTCTAAACGCTCAAGTGCCTCAGCGGTGCTGGGAACATGGCCATCTTCCACCCACCACAATACGTAAGTTGCCAACGGCGATTTATCAAACCACTCTGCCCGGCGTTTCATAATGTCGATGTGATGTGTTTTAAACATAAAGTGCTGCAGACTAGCTAAAGACTCCCATACCGATAAATTGACAATCATCCTTGGGTTATCAAAAGCTTGCACATCAGTCGCATTGCCGGTGTCGTCTTTAAGCCGCCAAATAAAGCCCTCGCTCGCATCAGCAATGGCATTAATGGGATCTAAATTATCGACAAAATCTTTGAGCAGGGGTGAATCTAAATCATCTTTGGCGGTAGCTATATTTAACTGCGCTAGTTGCATGTTTTCTCCTTAGTTTGCTCATTAAGTGTTAGGCGCATTGGCACATCTATAATGCCCTTGGTATTGCGCTGTTCTTGCTCGGCAACAAAGCCCCAAGCCTGATACATCGCTTTAGCAGATAACGACGCATTAACCGTAAATTCGCCCTTATTGCCGTTTGCTATACATAGGGCTTTAGCGTGTTTCCAAAGGCGACTTGCCAAGCCTTTTCCTTGAGCAAGCTCGGCAACAAAAAGGTGATAAAGGTGACTGTTATCCCGAGTGGCAACCACACCTAATAACTCCACCTTACCTGCCTGTTTTTGCTCGGCGAGGTGATAACAAAAACCCTCGCGGATATAAGAACGAATTGCTTTTTCGCTCATCGATCTCAGCAAGCGCTTTGCTGCTTGCTCGGTAAAATCATCCAGCAAGAAACGACGAGACAAATCGCAAAGTAATTGGCTAATGGCCGCAGCGTCCTCCACTTTGGCAGCTCGGATGGTTACATATGAATTCACTTGTTTTCCTCGTAAAAACCAAAGCTTGAACTAGGGTCTGTTGATCTTTGGTGTTGAAGTTTTGTTCGAGATAAGCGGGCTTTAATCGCGGCGAGCACTTAGAAGCCTAGTGGGCTAAGCAAGAAGTGCTTAACAAAGAGTAAAGTTCGCTTATCCGAACCCTTCGGGCAGCATTTCTTAGCCATTTATCCAGCGTTAGCGAGTGATTATTAAGCCCAGCCCATTAACCGCACACTCTCAGCCTTGCCTAAATGGCTAACAAATTGCTGCAAAAACCATCAGCAAAGATCAACAGACCCTAGATACTCCAGCAGCATTTGCACAAACAATAAGCATAGCCCTTATTTGTTAGCTTTCCCTCTTGTCAGATCCATTAAAGTGAATATGATGGAGCTGCAATTCGGTGCTCACTGAGTACTTTCTATTCCTTAACCTTGGCCAATCATGCTTAGTAAAAACATTACCTTACAATTTTGGCGCTATTCCATTCCTTCGGTTGTAGCCATGATTGTGAGTGGCATTTACCTAATTGTTGATGGCATGTTCATTGGCCAAGTGCTCGGTGCAGAAGGATTAGCAGCCATTAACCTAGCTTGGCCGATTATATTTTTGGTCACCGGCTTAGGTTTAATGGTGGGTGTAGGTGGCGGTGCGTTAATCTCTATTGCCAGTGGTGAGGGCAAAACCAGCAAGGCGCAGAGCCTGTTAAGCCACGCCTTCTTGCTCATGCTAATAATGGCAGTGCTGTTTAGCGCCATTTTAGCTTTATTAGGCGCCAAACCCATTACCTTGCAAGGAGCCAGCGGCAATATTCAAGTTATGGCCGAGAGCTACCTAGGCATTTTAGGTAACGGCGCGCTGGTTGTATTGTTTAGCTGCGCCCTACCCATATTGATTAGAAACGACAACTCTCCCAACTTTGCCACCCTATTGATGATAGTGGGAGCATTGGCCAACATCGGCCTCGACTATTTGTTTATTGTAAAGTGGGATTGGCAACTAGCGGGGGCGGCTTACGCCACTTTAGGCGCACAAGCTCTGGTAATGTTCTTGGCGATTGCATACTTTTTCTCTCGCTACAGCAGCTTGAGTTTTCAAGTTAGCGGTTTTTGCTTAAAGCCAAAGTACCTCGCCAATATAAGTAATTTAGGTTTAAGCAGCTTTTTTACTACGGTATATACCGCCTTTATTACCTTGGTGCACAATTACTTATTCTTACGTTATGGCAGTGTGACCGACACCGGCGCCTATGCCATTGTGTTGTACTTAAGCGTTATTTATTACTTTATTGCCGAAGGGTTTGCTAACGGCATGCAGCCTCTCATCTCCTATAACTTTGGCGCTAAACGCTACGACAATGTACTAAAAGTGATGGCGCTAGGCTTTAGCATTATCCTAGGCAGCGGTGTAGCGGCGGTGTTTTTGATGAACCTATTTAGCGAACTAAGCGTGTCAATATTTAACAACGATGACCCTGTATTATTAGACGCCACGGTAAGCGGTATTCGTTTACACCTGTGGGCCATGCCATTAGACGGCTTAATTTTTACCGGTGCGGTGGTATTTCAGTCGATAAACCGCGCCAATCGCGCTAGCTTTATTTCGGTCGGCAACATGGCTATTCAACTGCCGTTTATGTTGCTGCTGCCCGCCACTTATGGCGTGGTGGGGATCTGGCTGGTAATGCCGCTATCTACGGTAATACTTAGCGCAGTAGTAGCGTGGTGGCTGGTAAGTTTGGTAAAACAACTTAAAGCAGAGTTCACGCCACCAGCAGCGTAGCTTTACAAACAAAAACGCCGAGCATTAGCTCGGCGTTCTTCCTGAATATGCAGTGTTTAAGGTAAAGCTTTGCCACGCGATGTGACATACAGCTGATACCATTGCTCGCGACTAAGCTGTAGTTTAGTGGCATCTCCACAGGCGCGAATCCGGTCTGGGTTTACACTGCCTATAACTGGCTGAATCCCAGCGGGGTGGCGCATTAGCCACGCGAGTACAACGGCCTCTGGCGAACTTGAGTTTTGATCGGCGTATTGGCGAACGAGCTGCGCAGTATCACGCTGGGCTTGACTGGCATTTGATAAATCGGCGCCACTAAACAAGCCACGCGATAAACTACCCCAGGCCTGAATTTGCACCTTATTCATAGCGCAGTATTCTAGGGTTCCAGCAGTAAAACTGTGGCCTTTTACTTGCTCGTCATTTACTGCAATGTTGTGATCAAGCCAATCTATTTTAGACAAGCTCATCTCTAACTGATTAGCCACTAGCGGAAAACTCAGCAGCGATTGCAAATGCGCAATTTGTGCTCCACTCATGTTAGATACACCAAAGTGCTGCACTTTACCGCTATCTTTAAGTTCGCTAAGCACCGCGGCCACTTCGTCCATTTCGGCCAAAGGATCGGGGCGGTGCAGCATCATCACATCAATGGTTTCACTTTGTAAGCGGCGCAGCGAATCTTCAACACTTTGACGAATGTAATCTGCCGACCAATCGTAACGACCACACCACTGCTCATCACCAAAACGAATTGCCGCCTTAGTTTGCAGAATAATTTGCTCACGCAGCTCTGGGCGCTGTGCCAATACTTGACCAAATACTTGCTCAGCCTTACCCATGGTATAGATGTCGGCGTGGTCAAAATAGTTAATGCCTATTTCTAAGGCCGCATCAATAGCGGTATGCGCTTGGTTTAAGTGATCTTGCGTTACAGGTGAGTTATCCCAGTTTCCGCCTAAACCCATACAGCCATATACCAAACGACTTGCCTTAGGAAAAACCCGATTAATCGGTGATGCAGCCATTACGTGCTTACCTTTATGATTACGAATATTAGGCAAGTATAACGATAAATCAGCGGGCGCTAATAGGTTTATAGGCAGAAAATACGAACTATAGTACGAGAAACAAGGATTGAACGGCTGGCGCTTGGCCAGCCGATAGCACTAAAGCAAATCTCGAATTCGGTAATAGGTCATGGCAAGCACTAAGGCGGGAGTACGTAATAAGCGCCCACCAGGAAAAGGCATGTGTGGAATTTTATCGAATATGTCAAAGCGCTCAGAGGTGGCCATAATCGATTCCGCCATTAGCTTGCCCGCCAAACCCGTAGCTGCAATGCCGTGGCCGGAGAAGCCTTGGGCAAAATACACATTTGGCGCTATTCGGCCAAAGTGAGGCGCACGGTTAATAGTGATGCCGACATTACCGCCCCAGGCAAACTCCACCGGTTCATCGCTTAATTGAGGAAATACCCAATCCATGCGTTGTTTCATGGTTTGCGCTAAATTACGTGGTTCAATACCTGAATAACTCACTCGGCCACCAAACAACATGCGGTGATCGCCAGAACAGCGGTAATAATCCAGTACAAAGTTGATGTCGCATACCGCCATGTTGTTGGCGATCAGTTCGCGTGCACGCTCTTCACCTAAGGGTTTCGTGGCACAAATATAAGTCCCTACCGGCATTACTTTGCTTTCTAGCTTACTGTTTAGTCCTTCCATATAGGCATTACAGGCCAACACCACGTGTTGGCAACTCACGCTAGCCTGCGCGGTATGAAGTTTAACTTTAGCGCCGTGTTCAATTTTGATGACCTTGCTGTCTTCATAAATGCTAGCGCCAGCTTGTTCGGCAGCCTTTACCAAGCCTAAGGTGTAATTAAGCGGATGTAAGTGACCGCTATTTGAATCAAACATCCCACCCAAGTAACGTGGACTATTAAGTTGGCTGGCGAGTTGCTCTTGCGACCAATACTGTAAATGCTCATAGCCGTAGTCTTCACTCAGCTGCTGCTGCCATGCTTTTAACTCGCGAACATGACGATCTTTAATCGCTACGTGAATTTGGCCATCTTGCCAATCACAATCGATTTGGTGTTTGCGAATGTTGTCTTTAGTAACAGCTAGCGATTCAACCGAGAGATCCCACAATTTTTTGGCATCATCTTTACCCACTAATTTCTCTAGGGTGGACTGTTCACTGGCCCAGCCAAAAATAGCTTGCCCGCCACTTCGTCCCGAGGCTCCCCAGCCCACGCGACTACCTTCCAGCAAAATAACCTTATAACCTTGGCTGGCTAACTCTAGTGCGGTGCTAGCGCCAGTTATACCGGCACCCACTACACATACATCAGCCTGATGCTCGCCTTGTAGCTGCGGATAATCTAAGTGCACATTTGCACTCGCCGCATAATATGAATTTGCATGCTGCGCTTTCATTTTCTCACCTTAAACTAAAAAACAAATCTGCTGTTGCACTACACCATTTGCTGATACCACTTCTGCTCTAAAGGTGTTACTTGCGCTTCAAAGCGCTGCCACTCATTAAGTTTATTGGCATGGTATACATGGCTAAAATCTGCACCTAGTAGCGACCACAAGGTGGAGTGCTCAAATTCGGCTAAGGCCTGTTCCCAAGAGCTTGGTAAGGCAGGAGCTGGCACTTTGCTGGCATCGCCAGTTACCGCTTCAGGGCAATCCAGCTGCTGGTCTAAGCCATGGGTAATCCCGGCCAATAAGGCCGACATAACAATATAAGGATTACAATCAGCGCCTGCTACGCGATGTTCAATGCGGGTATTCTCAGCGCTGCCAGAGGGTATGCGCAAGGCAACAGTGCGGTTGTCCCAGCCCCAATTAGCCTGCAGCGGCACAAACATGTCGGGTTGAAAACGACGATAAGAATTGGCATTAGGTGCCAGCAAGGCAATTGCCTGCGGCATAGTGTTCAACAAACCCGCCAAAGCATATTCAAGCAAGCCTTGGTCAGTAGCAAAAAGGTTATGCCCGTGCTTATCCAACATACTAATATGCACATGGCAGCCATTGCCGGAGTGTTCGGCATAAGGTTTGGCCATAAATGTCGCGAGGTAACCGTGCTGTTTAGCCACGGCCTTTATGGCTCTCTTTAGCAAAATAGCTTGATCACAAGCTAGCAAAGGATCGGTTTGATGCTGTAAAGTCACCTCGAATTGCCCAGGGGCATATTCGGCAATAACATTGTCGCTAGGAATATTTTGAGTGTGGCAATAGTCTTGGATATCCCGAATAAACGCATCAAACTCATCTAACTCATCAAGAGAGTATACTTGGGTTTGCTGCATTCGCTGCTGCGACTTTGGCAATAATGGTGCTTGAGGCTGACGATTTTCGCTGCGAGCATCAAGTAAGTAAAACTCCCACTCAATGGCCACACAGGGAAATAAATTTTGCTGATACAATTCTTGCAATACTTTACTAAGTAATTGTCGCGGGTCTGCAAAAAATGGCGAACCATCAACTTCATGCATGGTTAACAAAGCTTGCGCAGCGTTTTTCTTCCAAGGGATCATCGACAAGCTATGTGGTAACAAGTGACAAATTCGGTCGCCATCACCTTGCTCAAAACCTAATCCGGTTTCCTCCACGGTATCGCCACAAATATCTAGCGCAAATACCGAAGCGGGTAAACACATTCCCTCTTGGGCAATTTTGGCTAAAGCCGCAGGCTCAATGCGCTTTCCGCGAATCACACCATTCATGTCAGAAAGCATTAGATCAATACTTTCTAATTGCGGATGAGCCGCCAAAAAATCCTCTACTTGTTGAAGCATGCTGATGGGTTGAATCTGTGATTGGTGTTTCAACATAATTAACAGTCCCTTGGCTAAATCGTCCCCTAATCCCTATAAATTTACAACACAGTGTTAAGTATAATGCAAATTAAATTGAACAATAAGCTGAAAAAGGGACTATATTTAGTTTTTATTTAACACTCTGTTGACTTTAATGAAAAATCATGACAATTGTTAATAGTGCGGGGTGAAAATTAGGCAAAGTAAGAAGCTGCCCCAATTTACTTAACAGATTTATGACAGGTGATTATGGATAACGTCAGGAAGTGGTTTGAGCAAAACCGAATAACCGAAGTTGAGTGTCTCATCCCCGATATAACCGGTAATGCTCGCGGCAAAATTATCCCCGCTAACAAATATCTGAAAGAAGGCGGTATGCGCCTGCCTGAATCAATTTTTTACCAAACAGTGACTGGTGACTGGCCTGACGATGACGACTTATTCGATTGGACCGAAAAAGACATGCGCTTGGAGCCAGATACCGACAGCCTGCGTTTTGTACCTTGGGCCAAAGAGCCTACTGCTCAGCTTATTCACGATTGTTACGACAGCCAAGGCGAGTTGATTGGCATGGCGCCACGCTCTGTTCTGAAAAAAGTACTCGCACTGTATGAGAAAGAAGGCTGGAAGCCGATTGTAGCGCCAGAGCTAGAGTTTTTCTTAGTGAAGAAAAACCTCGACTGGGACTATCCACTAGAGCCACCCATTGGGCGTAATGGTCGTCCAGAAACTGCACGTCAGTCTTTTAGCATTGATGCGGTAAATGAGTTTGATCCGCTGTTTGAAGACATGTACGACTACTGCGAAGCACAGAACCTAGATGTAGATACCTTGGTCCATGAATCTGGTGCAGCGCAAATGGAAATTAACTTTGATCACGGCGAGCCAACGTTAGCCTGTGACCAAGTATTTCTTTTCAAACGCACCATGCGCGAAGCAGCCTTACAGCATGATACCTATGCCACGTTCATGGCTAAGCCAATGGAAGATGAACCTGGTAGCGCCATGCATATTCACCAAAGCCTAGAAGACTTTAATGGCAACAACTTGTTTGCTAACGAAGATGGCAGCAATAGCCAGTTGTTTTTAAGTTTTATCGCCGGTTTACAGCAATTTACTCCCGCTAGCATTGCCTTTTATGCCCCTAACGTGAACAGCTATCGACGCTTAATGTTTGGCGACTCGGCGCCGATTAATTTGCAATGGGGCATCGACAATCGCACCGTGGGTTTACGTGTGCCACTATCAGATCCGCAAAATCGCCGCGTAGAAAACCGCTTTGCCGGCGCCGACGCCAACCCTTATCTAGCCATGGCGCTTACCTTAGCCTGCGGCTACATCGGCATGAAAAAACAATTGACACCTTCGGCCGAAGAAACCGGTGATGTAAGCGAGGATCGCTACACTCTACCCGGCACTTTAGAGGAAGCATTGGTTGAGTTAGAGCAATGCGACGAACTAAAAGAAATACTAGGTGAACGCTTTGTGAACTGTTACGTGGCAGTAAAACGTAAGGAATACCAAACCTACTTCAAGGTCATTAGTTCTTGGGAACGTGAGTTTTTGTTACTCAACGTATAAACCCAGAGTTAACTCAGCCACAAGGAGGCGAAATGAGCACAGCAACATTGACGATACAACAACAAGACAGCGCCCACTGTTTACACCCTTTCACTAACTTTAAAGAGTTAAATGCCAAGGGAGCTAGAGTGATAGAACGAGGCGACGGTGTGTTTGTATTCGACAGTGAGGGCAATAAGTTGCTCGATGCCATGGCCGGCTTGTGGTGTGTAAATCTAGGTTATGGTCGCCAAGAATTAGTTGATGCTGCAGCCAAACAAATGCAACAGCTGCCTTACTACAATCTGTTTTTTCAAACTACTCATAGCCCTGCTGTTGAGCTATCAGCACTGTTGGCAGAACTCGCGCCAGAGGGTTTAAATCAGGCCTTTTTTACCGGCTCGGGTTCAGAATGTAACGATACGGTAGTGCGCATGGTACGCCACTATTGGACCAGTAAAGGACAGCCCGATAAGTTAGAAATAATTAGTCGCAACAATGCTTACCATGGTAGCACCATGGCAGGTGCTAGCTTAGGTGGCATGGGCTTTATGCATGCCCAAGGTGGCTTACCATTGCCCAATATTAGCCACATCGATCAACCTTATTGGTTTGAAGAAGGCCAAGGTCAAGATCCGCAACAGTTTGGTTTAGAACGCGCCCAGCAGCTAGAGCAAAAAATTCTAGAGTTAGGTGAAGACAAGGTGGCAGCATTTATCGCCGAACCTATCCAAGGTGCAGGTGGCGTAATTATTCCACCAGATTCCTACTGGCCTGAGATTCAACGTATTTGTGACAAATACGATATTTTATTGGTAGTAGACGAAGTGATCTGTGGATTTGGCCGCACTGGTGAATGGTTTGCCAGCCAAACCTATAATATTAAACCCGATTTAATGTGCTTGGCTAAAGGCATTACCTCGGGTTATCTGCCACTTGGCGCGGTAATGGTGTCAGATAAGGTGGCTAAAGGCCTAACCGAGGCCGATACCGAATTTGCCCATGGCTTTACCTATTCTGGCCACCCAGCAGCTTGCGCGGTAGCCATTGAAAACATTCGCATCATGCAGCAAGAGAACATTATTAGCCGCGTACGTGATGAAATCGCCCCTTATTTAGCCCAACGCTGGCAAGAACTGGCTAGCCACCCCCTGGTAGGCGAGGCGCGCAGTAAAGGCATGGTGGCAGCCATAGAGCTGGTTGCCGATAAAAACACCCTACAACGCTTTAGCAAAGAGCAAGGCGCTGGCGGTGTGTGTCGCGATATATGCATAAACAATGGGCTTATCATGCGCGCTTGCGGCGATACCATGATTATTTCACCCCCATTGGTTATTACAAAACAACAAGTCGATCAGTTAATTACACTGGCAAAACAAAGTTTGGATGACACTCTGCAGGCATTGAGTTAATCCGCGAAGCAGTACGAGCAATCACCACAAGGATTTGGAGAACAACATGAAAAACGCTAGCTTTACCCTAACCCTAGCCTCCCTGTTAACTGCCAGCGCATTTACCCTGCAGGCAGCCGAAGAAAAAGTACTTAATGTGTACAACTGGTCTGATTATATCGCCGAAGACACCATCGCCCAGTTTGAAGCCGAAACCGGTATTAAAGTGGTTTACGATGTATTCGATTCAAACGAAGTGCTAGAAGCCAAGATTCTTTCCGGCTCAACCGGTTTTGACATTGTGGTGCCAACTTCAGACTTTTTAGCCCGCCAAGTTCAGGCTGGTGCGTTTATCAAATTAGACAAAACAAAACTGAGCAATTACGGCAATTTAGATGATAAAATTATGTCTATGCTTGATGAAACTGCAGATCCGGATAATCAATATGCAGTGCCTTACCTATGGGGAACCACGGGTATAGGTTACAACGTAGACAAAGTTAAAGAAGTATTAGGCGACAACGCCCCAGTAGATAGTTGGGATCTGGTATTTAAACCAGAGAATATGGAAAAACTACAAAGCTGTGGAGTAGCATTTTTAAATGCGCCTACCGAGTTATTTGCAGCTGCGCTGCATTACGTAGGTAAAGATCCAAACAGTGTTGATCCTAACGACTACAAAGACACTGGCGAGGCATACAAACTGCTCAAATCAGTACGCCCTTATGTGACTTATTTTCACTCTTCGCAATACATTAACGACTTAGCGAACGGTGACATTTGTGTGGCCATTGGCTGGTCTGGTGATGTATTACAAGCCTCAGATCGCGCTGCCGAAGCCGATAACGGTGTAGTGGTTGAGTACGTTATCCCGCAAGAAGGAGCCTTAGCCTGGTTTGACCTAATGGCCATTCCAGCGGATGCACCACATAAAGATAATGCACACAAATTTATTAACTTCTTGCTACAGCCAAAAGTGATTTCGGAGATCTCTAACTACGTATGGTATGCCAACCCAACGCCTGCCTCTAAAGAGTTTATTGATCCAGAAATTATTGAACATCCGGGTATCTATCCAAGTGACGAAACCTTAGCTAAATTATATGGAGCCAAGGTAATGCCAGCAAAAGCGTCTCGAACTCTGACACGCTCTTGGACTAAGTTTCTTCAAAACTAAGTAATCACTTGCCACCCAAGGGTGGCAAGTGCGTTTTTGATTCTTTATGGAGGATCCGCAATGGCTGCGGTGTCACACATTTCAAAGCTTCCGGTTGATGGCGAGAAAGCCCCAGAACCTTTGTTACACATTGAAAATTTAAGTAAAGACTACGACGGCGCAATAGCCGTAGACAACGTAAGCCTGACCATAAACAAGGGCGAAATTTTTGCCCTATTGGGTGCATCGGGTTGTGGTAAATCCACTTTACTAAGGTTGTTAGCTGGCTTCGAAAAGCCCAGCGCTGGCAAAATTATTCTCGATGGCCAAGAGCTGATTGGCGTGCCTCCTCATCAGCGCCCTGTGAATATGATGTTTCAATCCTATGCGCTATTTCCCCACATGACCGTGGAACAAAATATCGCCTTTGGCCTAAAACAAGATAAGCTGCCCAAAGATGAAATTGGCGCAACCGTAGCTAAGATGCTCGAGCTAGTGCGCATGAAAGACTACGCTCGCCGCAAACCGCATCAATTGTCGGGTGGACAGCGTCAACGCGTGGCACTGGCTCGTAGCCTAGCTAAACGCCCAAAACTGTTATTGTTAGACGAACCGATGGGTGCACTAGATAAAAACCTGCGTGGTCAAATGCAGCTTGAAGTAGTGGATATTCTAGAAAAGGTTGGCGTTACCTGCGTAATGGTAACCCACGACCAAGAAGAAGCCATGACCATGGCAAGCCGCATTGCCATTATGAATCGCGGCCAGTTTATTCAAGTGGGCGAGCCGGAAGAAATTTACGAATACCCCAACTCACGTTTTAGTGCCGAGTTTATTGGCTCTGTAAACGTATTTGAAGGGGTGTTGCGTGACAATGATAACGACAGCGCAACTATCGACAGCCCAGAACTTGGTTATCCGATTAGCTTAAATCACGGCGTATCATCGGCTCCTGGCGTTCCGTTCATGGTGGCAGTTCGCCCCGAAAAAATGAGTATTTTCAAAACCCTTAAAGGGCGCCATAACAATGTATGTCAAGGCAAGGTAGAAGACATAGCCTATCTTGGCGATCAGTCTATTTACTATGTGCGTTTAGCCAGTGGTAAACGGGTCACCGCGGCTATGCCCAATAGCAGCCGCCACCGCAACAATATGCCAACCTGGGAAGACCAAGTGTACTTGTGCTGGCAAGCCGACAGCTGCGTGGTACTCAAAATATGACCATGCTTAGCGACAAACTTAAACAAAGGCTTAATCGCTGGGTGCCAAGTGGGCGCTGCACCATTATGGCGGTGCCTTACTTTTGGCTATTTTTATTCTTTTTAATGCCGTTCTTTATTGTCTTTAAAATCAGTTTTGCCGAGGCAATGATTGCCATTCCTCCCTATAGTGAGTTAATCACTATGGTGGATGAGCAAGTGCAAATACTGCTCAATTTAGGCAACTATGGTTACTTAATCGAAGACGATCTCTACATTAGTTCCTATTTGCAGTCGCTACGCATTGCCGCGATTTCCACCTTTTTGTGTTTTGTGATTGGCTTCCCAATGGCTTGGGCCATCGTGCATTCAAGCCCTGCTAACAGAAATATCCTGCTAATGCTGATCATTCTACCCTCGTGGACCAGCTTTTTAATTCGGGTTTATGCATGGATAGGCATTCTTAAAAACAACGGTTTCTTAAACAACATCTTGCTCTACCTAGGTGTTATCGATGAACCGCTGCAAATACTGCACACCGACACAGCCGTTTATATTGGCATTGTGTATACCTATTTGCCGTTTATGATCCTGCCCTTATACACCGCACTTATGCGAGTTGATTATTCGCTAATAGAAGCGGCACGTGATTTAGGTGCCTCGACCCTAACGGTGTTATTCAAAGTGCTATTACCGCTAACTAAAGCTGGCATTATTGCAGGCTCAATGTTGGTATTTATTCCCGCAGTAGGTGAGTTTGTTATCCCTGAGTTACTCGGTGGGCCTGACTCAATCCTAATTGGTAAGGTGCTGTGGCAAGAGTTCTTTAATAACCGTGACTGGCCTGTTGCCGCTGCAGTAGCTTCGGTAATGCTATTACTATTAATGGTGCCAATTATGTTCTTTTACCGTTATCAAAAACGTGAATTGGAGGCCAGCTAATGGATGCGATCCCGGTTTACAAAACCAAGTGGAAGTGGCTGATCCTCAGCCTTGGCTTAGCCTTTCTATATCTGCCTATTTTAAGCCTAATTGCTTATTCGTTTAACGCTAACCGCTTAGTGACGGTTTGGAGTGGCTTTTCTACCAAGTGGTATGGGGCACTGTTCAACGATTCGCTACTGATGAATGGCATTAGCTTAAGCTTACTCATTGGTTTTTTGTCTGCATCAGCAGCGGTTGTGTTGGGAACTCTCGCCGCCTTTGTGATGACCCGCTATAGTAAGTTTAGAGGTGAAACTAGCTTTGCCTTCATGATTACCGCGCCCTTAGTTATGCCAGAAGTGATCACTGGCTTAAGCTTGCTATTGCTGTTTATTTCTTTAGGCCAAGTATTTGATCTATTTAGCCAGCGCGGCATGCTAACCATTTGGATTGCTCACGTCACCTTTTGTACCGCTTATGTTTCGGTGGTGGTGAGTTCGCGCTTACGCGAACTAGACAAGAGTATTGAAGAAGCCGCCATGGATTTAGGGGCTACCCCATTTAAGGTGTTTTTTGTAATCACCCTGCCCACTATTCTTCCAGCCTTGGTTGCAGGCTGGTTATTGGCCTTTACCTTATCCTTAGACGACCTAGTAATTGCCAGCTTTGTATCTGGCCCTAGTGCAACTACCTTACCGATGGTGGTGTTTTCTAGCGTAAGGTTAGGGGTAAGTCCCAAAATTAATGCCCTAGCTACCCTGATTATTGGTGTAGTATCTGTCGCTACTTTTATTGCTTGGTGGTTAATGGCCAAAGCAGAAAAACGCCGCTTGCTGGAATTAAGAGTTCGCAATAGTCAATAGGCGTTGATATTTGAGGAACAAATTTAATGGATGTTGGAAAACGCCTTAAAAGTATTCGCCTAATGCGCGGTATTTCGCAGCGCGAACTAGCCAAGCTCAGTGGGGTCACCAACAGTATGATCTCGCAAATTGAGCAAAACCAAGTCAACCCCTCGGTTGGCTCCTTAAAAAAGATCCTCGATGCGATCCCCATTTCTATGGGTGAGTTTTTCACCCTTGAAATGGAAAGTGACGATAAGATTTTTTATAGTGCCGAAGAGCTTACCGACTTGGGCGATGGCAAAGTAAAAATGCTGCTGGTTGGTAGTAAACAAAATGGTCGACAACTGGCAATTTTGCGCGAGATTTACCCGCCAGGCGCAGATACTGGCACCGAATTTATTCAACACGAAGGTGAAGAAGGTGGCATTGTAATCCGCGGAGAAATTGAAATTACCGTAGGCAGCAAATCTAAAGTACTAAAAGCTGGGGATTCTTATTACTTTGAAACCCGTAAGCCACATCGCTTTCGCAATAAAAGTAAGGAAGAGTGTGAGCTCATCAGCGCCGCGACGCCACCTACTTTCTAAGGGCTGTAATAAAAAGGCCGCTGATGCGGCTTTTTTATTGGTAAACAACATGGCTAAGTATTAATGCGCTACGGTGGGCTCACCTACCGATGGGATTTTGCGCTTGCCTTTGGCAATTATCGAAAAGACCACTGGCACAAAGAAGAATGACAGCATAGTGGTAAGCACCGTACCACCTGCAATGGCTACCGCAAACGGCGGCCAAAAGCCGCCACCTTCTAAAATTAGCGGTAAGAAGCCACCCACAGTGGTGATAGTGGTAGAAATAATATGCCGAGTGCAACTGAGCACCCCAAAACATATCGCTTCATGATCGCCAGCACAGGCTTTAGCATCAGATTTAAGCTCGGCAACAATCACAATGGCCGCATTAATCGCTAAGCCCACCAGACCTAATAAACCAATAATCACGGTAAAACCGAAGGGGTAATTAAATACAAATACACTTAACAAGCCTAAACCTGCCGCTTGAATAGCAGTAATCATAATTAAGAAGCTTAAACGGAAGGAGTTAAACGACAGCACCACCACAGTAATCAGCAATACCGCGATAATGCCAACACTGGCCAATAAATTGCCCACCGCCTCATTACGCTCGGCACCTTCACCACCGAACTCTAAGCTATATCCAGCAGGAAGCGGAATATCGGCTTGTTCTAAACGCTCCCGAAATACTTCTAGCACTTGCTCAGGCAGAATATCGGTTTGCAAATAACCTTCTACGGTGTTTACTCGCTTACCATTACGACGCGGTATTTCGCCGCGACTGGGGCGAATATCTAGTTCTGCGATAGATGCTAGCGGTATATTCCCGGCCACTTGGCTGGTAAGGGTTATATCACCTAAGTTCTCAACGTGTTTACGTTGCTCATCGGCCAAACGGATCCTTACCGGCAAAGACTCACTGGCCTCGAGCACGCTACCGTTGATCCGACCCTGCAGGTTTGCCTGTAACTGACCGGCAATATCAGTTAATACAATGCCGCTTAAGCGAGATGCTTCTTCATTAACCTTTAACCACACCTTGGGTGTACCCGCCAACAAAGTAGCGCGCGTATGCGTAACGTGGGGGATCTCGGAAAGAATGCGCCGGTATTGATCACCCAGTTCTTTAAGTTTATCTAGATTGGGGCCGTAAACCCGCAGCTCAATTGGCGCGTTAAAAGGAGGCCCCTGCTCTAGCTTCCGGACTAAAATTTGCGCCTCGGGATAGAGCAAATCAAACTCGACTTGTAACTTAGGAATCAAATCATTAGCAGCTCTAAAGTCGTCAGTCTTAATCATTGCTTGGGCGTAGTTTTTGGCACCCTGCTGGCGCAGCATCAAGTTGTAGTAAAACGAGGGGGCATTATTGCCTACAAACCAACTCACCGAGCTGATGCCCTCTTTGGCATATAAATGCTCGGTTAACTTTTCGGTTAAACGTTCGGTGGCGTAGATACTCGATTGTGGCGCCATGTACACTTCAATTTGGAACATGTCACGATCAGACGGCGGAAAGAATTGCTCGGTTAAACTGCCAGCGCTGTAGAAACCCAAAATTGGCAGGCTAGATACCACAATAATTGCTAGTTTAGGGTAGCGTAGACTAGTACGTAAACAGGCTTTAAAGGCACCGCTGAGCCAAGTAACTTGCACGCCTTTTTCGTACCAATGATCGGCAGTTTGTTGTGAAGGCAAAAAATGCCCAGAGAAAATCGCCACTAGGGTATGCGAAATAAAGTAAGAACCAATTAGCGAGAAAATCACGCTAAGTGCAATACCACCAACAAACTCACCGGCAGGTCCTGGCATTAATACAATCGGTAAGAAAGCAAGAATGGTGGTTAAAGTAGACCCCAGCAATGGCAGCCACAAATGAGCTAAAGACTCTTTAACCGCCTGTAAACCGCTCTTGCCCTGCTGGCGCTTTTGGGCAATGGTGTCGGCCATCACAATGGCGTTATCCACCATAATACCCAAGGCTACCACTAGGCCGGTTACTGACATTTGGTGAATGGGCAAGCCGTAAAACTTCATACAGGCTAAGGTGAACATTACCGTTAGTGGCAAGGACAAACCAACAATAAGCGCCGAACGCCAACCTAAAGTAAGCAGCAACACCACCACAATAATGGCAAAACCAATCAGCACGTTAACCACTAACTCACCAAGACGTTTAGCGGTATAACCATCTTGTTCAAAGATAACCTCGGCGCTGACATTACTGGGCAAAATGGTACGGTAGTCATCCAGTGCTTGGTTCACTCGAGCGCTCCACAAATCGACCCGATATTCAGAGAGCATTCTTATGCCCACTACCACCGCATAATCGCGCTCTACTACAGCAATTTGCTCGGGTGGAGATTTAAGCTGGCGTGTTACTTTGGCCAAATCACCTAAGCGGAATACATAACCATTTTCGGCGCTGCTTACTGGGATATTCTTAATCCGCTCTAGCGAGTTAAGCTCCCCTTCCAGCTCCAGTTGCATTCGCGTATTGTCGTTGGTCAGTTCGCCTGCCGATACTTTGGCATCGGCTCCGGCGATAATTTGCGACACTTGCTCGGTGGTTAGCTGCATGGCGCCCGCTTGGTAGGGTTCAATTTCTACCAGTATTTCTTCTTCACCCTGCCCTTGTAAGTCAACAAAGTCGGTTCCTGCCACATTGCGCAAACGGTTTTGTAACTCTTTAGCATAGCGACCAAGAATAGCTAAATCGGTATCTCCGGGGCCTGTCCAACGCAGTGCAACCAAGGTGGTAAACGCATAACCTCGGTCATCATCGACTACTGGCTCAGAACTCCCCAAGGGCAACAAGGGGGGGAGCTCTCCCACCAAATCGCGCACCCTTGCCCATACGGGAACAACATCTATCACTTCATCTTTAAGCTCAACTTGCAGCACCGAAAAGCCAGGACGAGAAGAGGATTGAACCCGTTTAATTTCCGGCAACTTACGAATTTTATTTTCGATGAGCTCAGTGACCAAGGCTTCAACCCGTTCTGCTGAGGCGCCGGGATATTGAGTCACAATACTGGCAAAGCGACTGGTAATTTTAGGATCTTCGCTGCGCGGTAAGGTGCTAACCGCCCCCATGCCAGCCACCACAATCAGCGCAATAAGCAGGGCAATTAAACGCCCATTGTTATAAATGGCTGCAATCATTGGCTGTGCGCCTTGCTTGGGTTAACCGTTTGACCGGGCACATAACGGTGCATTCCTGTAGCAACAATGGCTTCGCCAGCTTGCAGCGCGCCTCTCACAAAAGCTTGCTCTTCGGTGGCATAACGCACACTTACATCACGGCGTTCTAACTTAAAGCTTCCATCACTTTGCGCCACAATGGCATATACATTCCACAAGCCTCTTACCCCGTCGGTAATCGCGCTCACTGGCACCCAATAACCCGGTTCTTTAACGGTTTCCACTACATTTAGATAGGCCAACTGGCCACTCACTAAGCGATCGTTATCTGGTAACGCAAAACGTAATTGCACAGTACGCGTAACCGGATCTACCTGACCGCCCGCAGCCACTAAATCCACCGAATAATTGCGTTTTGCCACCGTTACCGATTTTGGGGTAACCAAATCTACGTGCTCAAGCAAACGCACTGGCACGCCCACTTTTACTTCATTTGCACCTTGCTGCAACACCGTAAGCACCGGTTGAGATGCCCCCACTACCGCACCTTCAGACACCGTTCGTTTATCAATAATACCGTTATAAGGAGCCAGTAATGTAGATTTTTCGATGCGGGTGCGATTAGCTTTAATTGAAGCGTCGATACGTGCTTTATTGGCTTTTAAGGATTTTTGCTGAGCTACCAGTTCATCAACACTTTGCGCCGAGGCATATCCGTCGCTCTTAAGGGATTTAACCCGTTTTAAGTTAGCTTGAACTAGAGCAGCATCGGCTGCTATTTGTTGTAGTTGTGCTTGTAAGTCTATGTATTCAATTTCTAGCAGCTCGGTGTCTAGCTGCATCAGCACATCACCTTGCAAAACACGTTCGCCTTCATCTACGAATATTTTGGATATTTTACCAGCCAGTTCAAAACCAATATCGGCACGCTGTTTAGCAATAACTTGCCCAACAAACTGCCGTTCAACTGCATAGTCCTCACTTAATACCGGCACAAAAGTTTGTACTTGTTGCACATTCACCGAAGTATCGGCAAACAGTTCGTCATCTGCGGCAACAGCATGCTGACTCAATGCATTCACTGCCATCCCCCAAAAAACAAGGGATATGAGTAAAAAGGTGAATGAAAATAATGGCCTAGGCATATAAACGTCCGTGTAACAAAAAGTAGTGAGAGCTTCATTCAGTGTAGGAAGAGTGCTCTTTAGTGTCTAGTGTTTGCTTGCTCAATTAGCCTGCTATTTTCTACTAACAGGCTAGCTATGTCATTTTATACAAAACACTTGTAGTAATTAGAGAAGCAATTCACAATGAATTGTTAACTATTTCATAGCAAGGAATAAATAATGAGCACGCTTGCCGATCATCCTGATTACTCGCTGTACTCCAACGCAAATACCTTTTTACGACAGCGCTTAGATCATCGTCCCGAGCAAAGTGATGCCGACGTGGTGATAACGGGCCTTCCTTTTGACTTAGCCACAACCGGGCGCTCCGGTGCGCGATTGGGTCCTGATGCCATTCGCCGCGCGTCAGTCAACATCGCTTGGGAAGAAAAACGCTGGCCTTGGGATTTTACATTGCTCGAACGAATCCGTTTAGTGGATGCTGGAGACTTAGTCTTTGATTGTGGTGAGCAAGCACAATTTGTAGAAAGACTCGAAGTCTACGCCAAACAACTACTAAAAACAGGCAAAACCATGCTTAGCTTTGGTGGCGATCACTTTGTTACGCTGCCACTATTGCGCGCTCACGCAAAACAATTCGGGAAAATGGCGCTAATACATTTTGACGCGCACACTGATACCTACAGCGAAGGTAGCCGCTACGACCACGGCACCATGTTTTACCATGCGCCCAAAGAAGGTTTAATCGACCCTACGCACTCAGTACAGGTAGGTATTCGCACTGAGTATCAGCGAGTGGGCCACCCATTCACAGTCATCGATGCTGACCAAGCCAATAACCTAAGCATTGAGCAAGTGGTAGATAGCATCCGTAAGCAAGTGGCGGATTTGCCAATTTATCTTAGCTTCGACATAGATTGTTTAGACCCCGCCTACGCGCCAGGCACCGGTACGCCAGTTGCTGGCGGTTTAAGCAGCAATCGAATTCTGCAAATCTTGCGTGGTTTAAAGGGTTTAAACATTGTCGGCATGGACGTAGTAGAAGTCGCGCCCGCTTATGATAATAGCGAAGTGACAGCATTGGCCGCAGCGACCATTGCAGTGGAATTATTACACCTTTGGGCTGCTAAAAACCGCCCGTAACTAGCTCTCTGGCCAATACAGCTATACTTGTAGTGACAAGCTAAGATAACTGGCAATACTTTAGTTGCCAGTAACATCTTGGTTTAGCCACCTCATTAGGATGTATAGGAGGACGCTATGAGTGATTGTTGTTTATTGCCTAAGGGCACCGATCTGATTAGAGCGGTTAAGTATATCGGCGAGCACCATTGTCATGATGCTCGCTCCTTAAACGATGTAGCGTTTCGCTTTGACTTGAACCCTCTGGATCAACAGTTCATTTTGGACCACTTTATCGAGCAGCCCGATCCCATTAACGCTAAGTCAAATCAATCCAAGTAGACTTAAGCTCGGTGTATTTTTCTAGCGCATGCAAGGATTTGTCGCGCCCATTCCCCGACTGCTTAAATCCACCAAAGGGCATGGTCATATCACCGCCATCCCAATTGTTCACAAATACTGTACCCGCCCGCAGGGCGCGTGAAGTGCGCACCGCAGTATTAATGTCACTGGTCCACACTCCGGCGGCTAGGCCGTATTCAGTATCATTGGCTAAGGCAATGCCCTGCTCAAGCTCGTCAAACACTTGAATCACTAATACTGGGCCAAAGATCTCTTGCTTAACGATATCCAGCTTGGCATCTACATCATCAAAAATAGTCGGTTTAAGGAAGTAGCCACCACTTTCCTGTAAGGCTTGCTCACCGCCACATAACAACTTCGCACCTTGAGCTTTTGCTTGGTCTATAAAGCCCAGTACTCGCTGCATCTGTACTTCGTCAACCATTGCCCCCATGCTGGTATTGGGATCCAATGGGTTGCCCGGTTGCCAGTTATCAACAAGGGTCAGCATTTTATCTACTAAGGCTTTATGCACACTGCGATGCACGATAAGCCGAGAGCCCGCAGTGCAAACTTCACCTTGATTATAAAAAATCGCTGCAACCGCAGTGGCGGCGGCTTTATCTAAATCGGCAACATCAGCACACACCAAATTCGGGCTTTTACCACCACACTCCATAAAAGCACGTTTTAAGTTCGATTGCCCGGAAAACTCCACCAGCTTTTTACCCACAGCAGTAGAGCCAGTGAAGGTAATGCAATCCACATCCATGTGCAGTGCTAAAGCCTGCCCAGCGGTGTGCCCATAACCCGGCAACACATTAAACACGCCATCGGGAATGCCCGCTTGCTTCGCCAGCTGCGCTAAATACAACGCACTTAAGGGGGATTTTTCCGAAGGTTTTAAAATAACCGAATTACCGGTGGCCAAGGCAGGTCCGATCTTCCACGAGGCCATCACTAAGGGAAAATTCCACGGCACAATGGCAGCCACTACACCCAAGGCCTCTCGTGTCACTAAAGCAAGAGCATCGGTGGTAACTGGCGCGACTTCATCATAAACCTTATCTATCGCTTCACCATTCCAAGCAATACAACGGGCGGTGGCGGGCGCGTCGTAAGAGAGCGCATCGCCAATCGGTTTGCCCATGTCTAAGCTTTCTAACAGTGCTAATTGTGCTTGATGTTGTTCAATTAGCTGAGCAAAAGCTTGTAGCACTTGCTTGCGCTCGGCCGGAGCAAGGCTTGACCACACCCCGCTTTGATAAGCAGCCCGTGCAGCGCTTACCGCCAATTCAACATCGGCGGCATCACACTCAGCCACCTCAGCTAGCACTTGACCGGTCGCGGGGTTAATGCTGCTAAAGGTTTTTCCTGATTGCGCATCCACAAACGCTCCGTTAATAAATGCCTTAGTGGGGAATTCCAATTCCCGCGCTTGTTGTTGCCAATAAGCTAGATCCTGCTGCGCCATGTTCCCTCCGGATGAATCCATCAACTGTTACCCAATAATGAACAAAACTACACAAATATTAAATTTTATTCCATACTTGATACAGTTTATTTAACATTCAGTGTTCTGTATATAACTATTCTTTAGGTGTTTACTATGCAAATAGCAATTCTTAACTGTGACAGAGTTGATAAGCAACTAGCTGAAAGTTATGGTGAATATCCCGATATGTTCATTGAACATTTAAGCGCACAGGATGCACAGCTACAGTTCGAAGTGTTCAATGTACTGAACAGTGAGCTACCTAAGCTAAACCAATTCGATGGTTTTTTGATTACCGGAAGCAGACACAATGCCTACGATCAACAACCGTGGATTTTGCAATTAATGGCTTGGGTGCAACAATGTGAACAATTACAGCGCCCCCTTGCAGGAATTTGTTTCGGCCATCAAATTATCGCTCGAGCAATGGGTGGGAAAGTAGAGAAATCAAGCGCTGGCTGGGGTTTGGGCGTGGCTAAAAACACCCTAATTGCTGCACCTTCTTGGGCAAACCCCGTTGAGCAAGATAGCTTATCGATATTAGTTAGTCATCAAGACCAAGTAACAGCCCTTCCTAAACAGGCCAAGTTGCTTGCCAGTAGCGATTTTTGCCCGTACTTTATGTTTGAGCTTGGTCAACATACTTTTGCAATACAAGGACATCCGGAGTTTTCCTCGGGCTATGCCGAAGCATTAGTCGACAAACGACAAATGATCTTATCGCCAACTCAGTTCGTTCTAGCTAAAACAAGTTTAAAACGTCCGGTAGATGCCGAGTTAGTATTCTCGTGGATCCTGCAACTTTACCGCTCAGGCATAAATAACCAACAAGCTTAAGCAAACCAACTGTAAATAAAGGTAAAAGCAGTGCCCCAAGACTCGACAAGGCAATCCAAGCAACGTTAAATAACAGTATTAACACGGATCGAATAATAGGAAATGGAATGCGTTTGGCTAAATGGACTTGGATAGCGCTAGTTATTACAAGTTTAGGTGCTTGCAGTATGCACGATACTCCCGCCCACGAGCCCGTTGTTAACTTAACAGCGACTAGCTGGACAAGCGAATATCAGCAAGGGGAATTCAACCAACAGCGCTTTGAAAAAGCCTTACCTTCTGCCCTACAAACGCTAATTAGCGAAGCATTGGTCAACAATCCCGGATTACAGCAACAAGGATTTGCCCTTGATCAACAACTGTACCAAGTAAAAATTCAAACCTCGCAAAGCTGGCCCATTGTTGAAGCCTTTTTAACCGGCCAGCGCAGTGGCAGCGATACCAACACTGCCACTCAACTGCGAGTAGGCCTAGATATAAGCTGGGAAATCGATTGGCTAGGTAAACTTGATGCCTTGCAACAAGCTGCAGTATTAGATGCCAAAGTAAGCTTTGAGCAATGGCAACAAGCGCAAATTCGTTTAGCGGCAAATACCGCGCAACAGTGGTATAACGTAATTGAGGCTCAGCAGCAGCAACAGCTCATTGAAGAGCGTTACCACAACCTCAAAGCCAACCTGCAAATTATTGAAGAAAGTTACCAAAGCGGTTTAAACAAGGCCTTAGATGTTTACTTAGCGCGCGCTGACTTAAGTGCTTCTCAAGCTCAGCTAAACTCTCGAAACAATCAACTCATTCAAGCACAGCGCGAGCTAGAGCTGCTGCTTGGTCGCTATCCAGCTGGCGAAATTACTGTTACTGGTCAGCTTAACGTTCCATTAAACACCATTCCTGCCGGTGTACCTTCTGAGTTGTTGCAACGTCGACACGACATTAAAGCCGCTCAATATCAACTCGCTGCGGCTGACTTGCGGGTTTATGCCGCTTATAGAGATCGCTTCCCTAGCCTCACCCTCACCGCCAGCGGCGGTGGGCAAAGCAGCCAACTCAATCAGCTAGTTAATGGCGAATCATTAGTGTGGTCTTTGTTTGCTGGCGTTGCCGCACCAATTTTTGATGCAGCCCGCCGCGAAAACCAACAACTCAAGCAATATGCAATAGCCCAGGGTCTAAACTCTGCTTATTTAGAAAAAGTACTAGCTAGTTTTGGCGAAGTAGAAAAAAGCCTCTCACTAGAGCCAAATCTTTACCAAAATGCCCTGTTGTTAGCCACGGCAGCGGAAGACTCCAAACAAGCGGAGTCTCTGGCCTTTGAAAATTACCTAGCGGGTTTAAATGGATACGTCACGGTGCTGGAGTCTCAACGGCGCGCCTTTGATGCGCAAAGTAGCGCCATTAGCGCACTTAATTTGCAGCTTCAAAATCGCATAGCGCTTTATCTCGCCTTAGGCGGTCATCTCGAACAAGCGCAAACCACGCGTGAGGCTTTTGCCTCCGAGCCTTTATTTTAATGGAGCATTGCTATATATGGCCAAACTGATACGACTTAGCCTGCCACTGCTGGTAATTATTGCTGGCATAATGATTAGCCAGTATATCAAGGCAAACAAGCCACAGGCTCAACGTAAACCGCAAGCGGAAATCGCTAAACTTGCTGTAGAGGTAAGCCCACTAACCTTGCAAAGTTATCAAGCCAGCGTAAGCTCGTTTGGCACGATTCGCCCGCACACCGAAAGCAACCTAGTTGCTCAGGTTTCAGGTAGCATCACCTATGTCTCGGATAATTTTCGTGAAGGCGCGTTTTTCGAAAAAGACGAAGTGCTACTTAAAATTGATGCCAGAGATTACCAAAATGCCATTACCATCGCCGAAGCAGAGTTACAAACCAGCCAGCTACAATTAGTCGAAGAGCAAGCCAAAGTAGAACAAGCACTGCGTGACTGGAAACGCCTTGGTAAAGGAAAACCGGCTAATGATTTAGTATTACGCAAACCCCAATTGGCCGCTCAAGAAGCTTTAGTCGCCTCAGCTAAAGCCAAGTTAACCCGCGCCAAGTTAGATCTAGAGCGCACCGTAATTCGTGCCAGCTACGCCGGAAGGATTTTAGCAAGGAATGTCGAGCTGGGTGAATACGTAAGTAGCGGTAAAAACCTCGCCAGCAGCTACGCTGTCGATTATTTGGAAGTACGATTGCCACTTAGCTTAAACCAGCAAAGTGTATTAAACATTCCCGAAAACTATCGCCGTAAACAAAATCCAAGCAATAAACCACTGGTAGATTTAAGTAGCAACGTTGGTGCCCAAGAATATCATTGGCAGGCGCAAGTAGAGCGCAGTGAAGCCGCACTTGACAGCGCCAGCAGACAACTCTTTGTTGTGGCAAAAATTGATGACCCCTTCGGCCCAGCCAACGAAAACAAACCGGCGCTTAAAATTGGCCAATTTGTTAGTGCAAAAATCAAGGGGAAAATCTTAGATGAGGTATTTATTATCCCTCGCAGCGCTCTCTATTCGGGGCAACAAGTGATTGTATTGGAAGACGGATTACTACAAAGAAAATCAGTCAATATTCTGTGGCAAGACCAGCAAAGTTATATTGTGAAAGGCGGCATTGAAGCTGGCCAGTTGTTAGTAACCACACCACTTGGCAGAGTCATTAGTGGCACACCAGCCAAGCCCATAGGAGCCTAAAGCATGCAGCAAACTCGAATACGTGCAGCCTTGCTTAAGCGATTAGGGGGTCACCTACTATGCATGGACTAATAGCTTGGTTCACCCGTAATCACGTTGCAGCTAATTTGCTAATGGTGCTAATTGTTGGACTAGGTTTGTACTCGGCTAAATTTCGATTACCGCTAGAAGTTTTCCCAGAATTCGAACTTGATATGGTCAATGTGAGCATTGCTCTGCCCGGCTCCAGCCCAGAAGAAAGCGAAGAAAGCTTAGCCATTCGAATTGAAGAAGCGATCAGCGATATTGAAGGGATTGATCAAATATCTTCGGTTTCACAAGAAGGCGCTGCGCGGGTGAGCGCCGAGATCAACTCTCACTACGACACTCGTGATGTAATGAACGATATTAAATCACGCATCGATGCCATTAATACCTTTCCCAGTGATGCTGAGCGCCCCGTGGTTAGCCTTACCCAGCGTAAGCGAGAAACCATTACCGTGGCCGTATCTGGGGACTTAACTCATAGCGAATTGCGCTTAGTAGCAGAATCGATTCGTGATGAATTATTGCAGCTGCCTGAGCTAACCCAAGTTGAATTGGATTCGGTAGCTCCTTACGAAATCTCCATCGAAGTCTCAGAGCAAAAGCTACGCGAATATGGTCTAGAGCTAAGTAAAGTTGCTCAAACCATTAGCCAAGCCTCGTTCGATTTATCTGCAGGTTCAGTAAAAACCCAAGGCGGTGAGATACTACTGCGCACCAAAGGCCAAGCTTATGTAGGTGATGAGTTTGCCAACTTGCTAATTATTAGCCGCGCCGACGGCACCCGCATTCGCTTATCCGACATTGCCACGGTGGTGGATGGTTTTGAAGAAACCCCCATCGAGAACCGCTTCAATAACCAACCCGCGGTGATGATCGAGGTTTACCGAGTTGGCGACCAAAGTGCTATTGCCATCTCGGATGCAGTGAAGCAATACATTAGCAACAAGCAACCGTATTTACCGCAGGGGATCTCACTAAACTATTGGCGAGACAGCGCTAAAATAGTAAAAGCACGTTTGAACACCTTAAAAAATAGTGCCATTCAAGGTTGTTTATTAGTGGCCTTATTGCTGGCTATTTTCCTGCGACCCGCCATCGCAGTATGGGTGTGTATCGGCATTCCCATTAGCTTTATGGGTGGCTTATTGCTCATGCCGACCCTGGACGTTACCATCAATATCATCTCGCTGTTTGCCTTTATCATGGTATTGGGGATCTTAGTAGACGATGCCATTGTCACCGGCGAGAATATTTATACCCACCTAAAAGCGGGTGAAGAACCGCTACACGCTGCCATTAAAGGCACCCAAGAAGTCGCCGTACCAGTGACTTTTGGCGTGCTTACCACCATTGCCGCCTTTATGCCATTGATGATGATTGATGGGGTGCGAGGCAAAATATTTGCGCAAATCCCACTGATTGTTATTCCGGTGCTACTGTTTTCTTTGGTGGAATCAAAATTAATTCTGCCCGCCCATCTAAAACACATAAAACCTGCCAGTAAAAATCCCGGGCGCTTTAGTTATTGGCAAAACCGTTTCGCCAACGGCTTTGAAGCGGCTATTTTAAAGTTTTATAAACCGCTGCTAAAGGCCGCCCTATCTCGACGACTACTAAGCGCCGCCATTGCCATTAGTATTTTTGTAGTGGTGTTATCTTTAGCCACCGCTGGCTGGGTGCGTTTTATTTTCTTCCCTAGGGTGCCTAGTGAAACCGCCCGCGCCACCTTAGTTATGCCTGCGGGAACCGCCTTTAATACCACCGACGATTACGTTAATCGAATGCTAACGGCTGCCTTAGCGTTACAAGAAAAATACCGTGACCAAGAGACTGGCGATAGCGTTATTTTGAATATTTTGGCCACCAGTGGTTCTAGCGGTGGCTCGGGCAGTGGCCAAAGCAATAGAGGCCGAGTGATATTTGAAATAGAACCGCCCGAATCACGCACCAACCCAATTAGCAGTGGCGATTTAGTCAGAGAATGGCGACAACTTATCGGTAGCCTGCCTGGCGCAGAAAGTTTGACCTTTAGAGCCGAAATAGGCCGCGGAGGTTCGCCCTTAGATGTGCAATTCAGCAGTAACGATTTTGCAGCGATGGCGCAGGTGGCCAAGCTTACCAAACAAAAACTACAAGAATACCCCGCGGTATTTGATGTAGAAGACAGCTTGGCCGACGGTAAACTAGAACTACAACTCAACATTAAGCCGCAAGCCCAAGCGTTAGGCTTGAGCTTAAATGATTTAGCCCAGCAAGTAAGAAGTGCGTTTTTTGGTTATCAAGTACAGCGCATTCAGCGTGGCCGTGAGGATGTAAAAGTATACGTTCGCTACCCCGCCAGCGAACGCCGCTCTCAATACAACCTCAATAACATGCTTATTCGCACCCCAGATGGGGCCGAGTTACCGTTTAGTGAAGTAGCCAGCGTCACTCCTTCGCAAAGCCCAGCTACCATTACTCGCATAGACCGCTTACGCACCCAAAACATTCGGGCCGATGTGAACAAAGAGCAAGCCAATATTGAGGTGATAAAAACAGAACTACAGCAGTGGCTAAACCAAACCTTAGTAGCCTATCCACAGGTAAACGCTAGCCTAGAAGGCGAAGCCAAAGAACAACGAGAATCCTTTACCAGTTTAGGCTTTGGCTTGTTGTTTGTGCTGTTTGTTATCTACGGTTTACTAGCGATTCCATTTGGCTCCTACTGGCAACCCTTAGTAGTTATGTCGATCATCCCCTATGGCGCAGTGGGTGCAGTATTAGGTCACATGATTATGGGCATGCCATTAACCATTATGAGCATGATGGGCATGTTGGCACTGACCGGTGTAGTAGTAAACGACAGCCTAGTATTGGTGGACTACATTAATCGCCAACGTAAAAAAGGGGTGGACTTAATGAGCGCGGTAGCCAATGCCGGCGTGGCCCGTTTTAGAGCAGTAATACTCACCTCGCTCACCACTTTTGCAGGTTTGATGCCGCTGATTTTCGAGAAAAGTACCCAAGCTCAATTTTTGATCCCTATGGCGGTATCATTAGGCTTTGGCATTATCTTCGCCACCATGATCACTTTGTTGATTGTGCCAGTTAACTACCTGTTGTTAGAAGACGCCCAACGAGCACTGAAACAAGCCAAGCAGTGGTGGCTGCGCGGATTTGAATCTCCAAGTAATTAAACCAAATGGCGCAGCTCAAGCAAAAAAGGAATTAGCTTAACTAGGGTCTGTTGAACTTTGGTGTTGAAGTTTTGCTCGAGATAAGCGGGCTTTAATCGCGGCGAGCACTTAGAAGCCTAGTGGGCTAAGCAAGAAGTGCTTAACAAAGAGTAAAGTTCGCTTACCCGAACCCTTCGGGCAGCATTTCTTAGCCATTTATTCAGCGTTAGCGAGTGATTATTAAGCACACTTAACTGCACCACTCACTGCCTTGCCTAAATGGCTAATAAATTGCTGCAAAAACCATCAGCAAAGATCAACAGACCCTAATCCCTTTTTAATTTTAAGTGGCAAGTACTTAAGCCAAGCTGCTTGCAACCATTTGCTGACCTTGCTCCACCGCCTCTGCAATAAATTCAGCTACTTTATCTTTATTCACACCAACAACTTCACATAAAGGTGCGGGCAAATTATTAGCCACCAACTCACTACTTAACCCTGCATTGAGTGCGTGGTGAGCGAAAATGGCGAGGCGAATCAATACTGCTGGCTTAGACACCTCTTCAAAATCCATAGGATTAAGCTGCTGCTCGATAGCATCAGTGATGACTGGAGAAAAGTTCCAACGACGCGCAAGTTCTCCTCCAATTTGCGCGTAATCTAAACCTAGGGTTTGGCGTTGCGCCGACACCCGCGTTTCTCCAGTTTCTAAGCTCAACTCAATTAAGCCCGCTTCTTCGGGTGTTGCACTGGCTATTAGTAGCTCACCAAAGTTGTGTAACATGCCGCAGGTAAAAGCCATTTCTGGTTCTATATCAGTGCTTTTCGCCAAGGCTTGCGCCAACAACGCCACATACATGGCTTGGCTCCAGAATTGCTGTTGATCAAAGTTTTTACTTGGCATCATGCCATTTAAACCCGCTGCAACCACTAATGAACGGACCCGCTTTAAGCCAAGGCGAATCGCTGCAGCTTCAATAGAATCTATCTGCTTAATGCCACGAAATGCTGCCGAATTAGCCATCTTCAAAACATTCGCGCCTAAAGATTGGTCCGTCGCCAGCTTTTTACCTAATTGATGTAAATCGACATTCTCGTCGTTAATGCTGGTTAGCAATTCCTGCATAATTTGCGGCATCACCGGTAGTTTTTTTACCTGCTGGAAAAAGGCTTCCAGTTCCATGGAATACTCCCTAAAAATAATGTGAAGCACTGCATGCTTTCACGTACCAATTGGTCAAAAAATAAGCGTCATTTCACATCGGTGCAACAAGTTGACTTGTTTATCACCAAATTGACCCACACTGAATCTTATATGCAGATTAGTTTGACCTTATAGGCGCAGAAAATACAGTGACGATCGCACAAAATGACAGGAAAACTTGGCCGAGCTGTAAACCTATTACGCAAGGTTTATCACAACAGGAACTAAAAGAATTAATTTTAGGAAACAAAACCTTAGATTATGGTTCATGGCTACATTGCTTAGGTGCAGAGCGCTTGGTTGACGAGCAAGAATACCCCAGTGCCAGCCAAGCGCATATTGTCAGTGATGCCTTAGCGTAAAAACTGCTCAGGCACATCTTCTAACAACACCATTTTACGTATTTGATTTAAATTTACTTGATACCAAGTGAACTGGTGTAAGTGCTCTTCTGGACTACAACCAATCGTTCCCGCCATAAAGTTTCGAGTAAAGCTATACAAATACAAACAAATACTGGTTAGCGCTTCGTCATCCCATGTTGAACCATTTTCTCTGAACGAAAGTTTAGTATGCTGCATAACAATATCGCGATGCCAACTTTCCATGGCCTTAAAATCTTTATCATGTGTAAACAACTCATGAAAACTGACTAACATTATTTCAGTTTCTGGTAATTCATTAATGAGTATTTGAGCACTGTCTTTATATTCAACGATATTACCATTAGCTTGGCGAAGGTTACGTTCCTCTACCACTGTTTGCACTTTCTTAAACCAGCGAAGAGCCAATTCAAAAAAAATCGCTTCCTTGTTCTTAAAGAAACGATATAACGATGCGATATCAATCTGAGCATGCTGTGCAATTAAATTGGTATTTACCGATGCCATGCCCTGCTCTTTAATCAGAGACAAGGTACTGTCTAAGATATGTTCCACTAGCCGCCTGGTTCGCTCTTGGCTTGGCTGCTTGCGCATCGCCAAATGGTCAGGTACGACATAGTTTTCCATAGACACCTCTTATTGATAAATAACATAAACCAATTTTCGTCAGCTAATCCAGATTTAATCAAGCCTAGCTGAGATAATACAGCAGCTTATACTCCACAAACCCAAACTAAACAACTCTTACGCAGCATAACTGTGTATAAGTTTTGTCAACATGAAAAACTTATTGCTCGACAATGCTAAGGAATATGCAACAATACGAAAATATTTGACTCATTAGTCAGATCTAACAACTAGTTATTCACGGAGAAGAATTTGGACCGCTCGGCCGAAGATTTAGTCAACTGGTTTCGTCAGTCGGCACCCTATATTAATGCCCATCGGGGTAAAACCTTTGTTGTAATGCTTAGCGGCGAAGCCAGCAGTAGCAGTAATTTTAGCAACATCATCCAAGATATCGCACTACTTAAAACTCTTGGCGTTAAAATTGTTTTGGTATGCGGAGCCCGTCCGCAAATCGACAGCCTGATTGCCGCTCACCAACACAGCTGTTTATTTGCAGGTGAACAACGCATAACCGACGAGCGTAGCCTAAATATTATTAAGCAGGCTGTTGGCCAAATTCAAATGGATATCGAAGCTCAGTTATCCATGGGCTTGGTTAATTCCCCCCTGCATCAAGCGCATATTAATGTGGTTCGTGGAAATTTTGTCGTCGCCCAACCGATAGGCGTAGAAGACGGCATCGACTTTTTACACACCGGAAAAGTACGCCGCATTAACCACCAAAGTATTAAACGCCAGTTGGATCATGGTGAAATAGTCATGGTGTCGCCATTAGGCGTTTCAGTTACTGGCGAACTATTTAATATTTGTTCGGAAGACATCACTACTGAAATAGCTGTTTCCTTAAAAGCTGATAAGGTGATTTATTTCTGCCCTGAGCAAGGTATACACGATGACCAAGGGCAATTAGTTAGTGAATTACTACCAGACACTGCGAATCAACTGATGCGCTCCGAGCCCTTTCTGCGAGAGACCGACAAGGACACCTTACGCTATTTACGTGCCGCCATTCAATGTAGCGACCGAGGCATTGATCGCTGCCACTTAGTGAGCTACCAGCAAGATGGTGCGCTGCTGCAAGAGCTCTACACTCGAGATGGCAGCGGAACGCAGTTGGTGCAATATAGTTACGAGCGAGTACGTGAAGCTAGGCTAGATGACATTAATGGCATTATCGAATTAATAAGACCATTAGAAGAAGAAGGCATTTTAGTGCGTCGCTCACGCGAACTACTGGAGATGGAAATTGAACGCTTTACCATTGTAGAGCGTGACGGCATGATCATTGGCTGTGCTGCACTCTATGCCTTTGAACAAGAAAACATTGGCGAACTGGCCTGTTTAGTCAGCCACCCGCAATATCGTCAAGCCAGCCGTGGCGACCGCTTGTTGCAAGCAATTGTTAAACGCGCTCGCCAGCAAGGCTTAAGCAAGCTATTTGTTCTCACCACTAAAAGCATTCATTGGTTTAGAGAGCGCGGCTTTGCCCCCGCCGATTTTGAGGATCTTCCTACTGAAAAGCAGGCTATCTACAACCTGCAACGACGCTCTAAGATCTTGATAATGGATATCACTCAATAAGCGCCCCGGCGCTCACTTTTCGCCAAACCGCTAAAGCAAAAAACCAGCTCGATAAAGAGCTGGCAAAATGACAAACATAAGAAAATAAGGAAGCACGCTAAGCAGGCGCTTAGCGTGTAAGTGTCTCTCTTAGAAGTCGTAGCGTGCTGCGAAGTGGAACTCGTTTTTAGCGTCATCAATATTGTTAATTTGGTAAGCCGCAACAATACGTAATTGCTTAGTTAAGTTATAACGCCCTTCAATGGTGTAGTAATCTACTTCGTCAAATTTGGCGGCGCCTTCTGGCTCAATTTCAGCTTTGTTCCACATAGCTTGAGCGCGGAAATCCTTAGTGAATTTGTAACCAGCCACTAATTCATAACCAGTGTGCTTATTTTTCGCATCAGAACCATGCAATTTAAAGGCTTTGTTGTTTTCACCCTTGGCGTAGTTAAATGCCGCATAAACGCCGTTGGCGTCGTAGTTAATACCTGCCAGAGCCATTTTACTATCTTTAACATCGCCATTATTAGCAATGTTGTATGCCGCGCCCAAACCTAGGCCAAAATCAAAAGTGTAAGCTAAAGCAACACCATAAGCAGAGTTGTCGAGGCTAGCTCCAGTGTCATCTTTCTCATTATCGTTAAACTTGTAAGAAGCGTGAATATCAAAACCGCTGAACTCGCCAGCGTACTTAAGCACGCTGTTTGAGCGGCCAATACCTTCTTCACGGCTAGAGCTGATACCGATAGCTGAGTTACCGTAAGGGTTAACGTAGCTTGAATCTGTCCAATCAGCGATCAACTCTAAAGCACCGTAGTTACGACCGAACGTTACTTCACCAAAGTTGCCACCGAAGCCAGCGTAAGCTAAACGTGCTTTAGTTGCTGAAGTGTTGTCTTTTTCGTCGTTATTTTCCATTTGTAGCTCGTAACGACCAAGAGCGTAGTTAGACTCACCAACTTTAGATTTAACTTTAGCGCCAAAACGAACGTATTGGTCAGCACCAAAATTGTCAGAACGGCCTTCGTCGTCACCCGCTGTGTAACCGGCATATACACGGCCATATAGATCTACTGCGTGTTTTTCATCTTCGTAAACTTTAGCAGCGTTAGCAGAACCAGAAGCAGCAGCAACCGCCAAAGCGATAAGAGTAAGCTTTTTCATTTCAATCCCTAAAAAATGTGAAGTACATCAAGTAAAAGTTGCACAAATCTTAGGATTGAAAAATGACAGCGAAGTGACTGAAATATTAAAGATTAATGACAGCGAAACTTTATCTAAAAGTTTGCAATAGTTTAATTTTTAAGGATTTTATTTGACACCTTGGAGTTGTCACAGTCAATGCCAGAATAAAGTATAGCCAAGAGCTAAATCTAAAAACGGTAGTTCAATCCGAGATTTAGGCCTAATTGCGACCAATAACTACCGACAAATGTAACTTGGCAACCAGGCCCGCATTCTATCTTGGAGCCATCGTTAACAAAGGTGCCATATAGACGGCCTTCTAGTTTTAAATCGAGGTTTTCAGTGAGGTGATAAAAGTAACCGCCACCTAAGCTAATAGAAAAGCGTTGGGTATCACCACCTGGGCTAGCGGAAAAGTGGGTAACACCAGCGCCACCGCTGGCAAAGGTTTCAAAGTTTTCATATTGCCAACGGCGAGATGCGGTTAAATGAGCATATACTACGTCAACATCAGTAGTAGCCGAGTCGTCCATCTCGGTGTTTTGCCAAGACACCAGCGCTCCCACGTAGTTTTCGTAAGTCTCACGCTTGCGGTTTTCGCCACGACTAGTAGCAAAATCAAAGGCGGCCATATAAGAAGGGGCCGAACGAACCGAGTAGGTCTGTTCAGTGTCTAGGTGGGTCATTTCGCCGCCAAAGGTATAGCCAGCACCAATGCTTACATCCGCGAGTGCGGGCAGCGAAACACAGCACGCCAATAACAATCCTATTTTTCTTAGCATCAGTCACTTCCTGTTAGACACATCAACAGTGTCTAACATTCAGTAACTTAAACCAAGCTCAAATCGCCTTAAATTGATTAGTTATCACATCATAGTGATAACCAATAGTTTCTAAGCGGCGGGCTAAAGAACGCTCTTCAAATCCAAAGGTTAAGGCTAAGTCTTCAAGGCTATTGCATTCTAAGCGCAACTTCTCATTTACAATACCTAGCAAGATATTGGCTTCAAGGTTCAACATATAGCTTGCATCCATAATCGACTCCTCATCTATTGGCTGCATAGAGATAATTTGAGCTTAGTTAAACAATCCTCACTTTTGTAGCTAAGCGCTAGCAACAATGCTGTATTTTTTTGTTTACTTAAGTGATAAGCAACAAAAAGCCCGGCGAGTGCCGGGCTTTAATGAGATAACCTTGTATTAGATATCAAACTGTTCGCGCATTAGTGCTTCATACTCGGTACACCCGCCAACGTGTTTCTCGTCAACAAAAATCTGCGGTACAGTTTCAACCGGTTTACCTACAGTTTTTTCAAGGTCAGCCTTTGAGATGCCTTCAGCATGAATATCAACATAACGGTAGTTATAGTCTTCGTGTGCTTCGCTTAATTGCTCGGCGATCTGCTTGGCACGAACACAATAAGGGCAACCAGGACGACCAAAAATTACTGCAAACATCTTAAACTCCAAAACCAATGTGAATTAGCCTTACTATAACGGCTAGTCAGCAAATAAAAAAATCGAATATGTCATTACTAGCGATAGGTTGAATCTATCAAAGAAAATAGAACTTACTACTTAGCAAAATCTTTCAGCTGCCAGGGATTACTCTATCAACGCCAACAAGCGCGACTTAAACAGCCCTGCAAAGTTTTTACGCATCGCTTCATCTACCATGGGTTCAACACAATTAACGGTAATGCTTAAACAACCGCCAAGGCTTTGGGCACCCAGCCAAAAAATCGCCCCTACTAAATGCTGGGCCGCGGTAAAATAATATCGTTGTGGCACGATGTTAATTGAATCTAATTCAGCAAACATCGAATCTAAGCGGCCTAGGTTAGATAAGTGCATGCAGTTGAAACGGCCTGCCACTTGCTGCATTTCATCATCGGCCCGGCGAGGGGCTTGCGCGTTCCACCAATTATCATTGCACGACACCAAATGTAAGCCCGTCGCGACTTTTTCACGATAGGCCTGTTTGATTTGCTGCACACGCTGCCAAAAGTCTAGTGGTTCTTTGCCTTCAATCTCGAAAGAAAACATTGATACGTAACACGCCAGCTCTTGATGGTCGACCGGTGGTTCCACTATTGGCCGAACGTTAGCATTACCACCAGCACTAACCCCAATGGCAGGCGACTTAGCCAATGCTATAGCCGCTTCTGCTGCTGCACCATACAAAGCTATAGTTAGACTTACTTGGTGTTGGCGACATACCGCCAACAAGCGCTGAGATTGCTCTTGGCTAAAGCTTAACAACTCTAGTTTGTTATGCTGCTCTTGCTTAAGGCCAGTTTGATTTAACCACACTCCGGCTTGAGCAGCAGTAATTGGCTTTGCAAAGGGATTATCATTAATGGCGTATTCATCCAGTGCCAATGCATCATGCACACAAGCGCGCACTGACAAAGCTTGGATCTCGGGTACCGTCTGTTGAGCCACCTGTTCATGCCGTAATAACCACTCGGCCAGCAAGGACGCCGCCGACAGGCCATCACAAATACTGTGATGCATACTGATGATTAACCCCGACTGCTGCTGACCTAACAAAACCGATACCCGCCAAAGCGGACCGCCAACTTCAAGTGGAATATTGGTTTGCTGCTGCATGGTATCGCTTAATGCTTGCATAAAAGGCAGCTTAGTTTCATCTATATGAATAAACTCACATTCAGGTTGGCTAGCACACTCTTGCCACTGCCATTGCTGCGCGACTTGTTTTAAACACAGTGACAAAAACGGGTGGCGAAGTTGCAATAACTGATGGATTCGCGGAATAAAGTGAGTGTTTATCTTACCTGTTACTGTCACCGCATTTACTACCAGCATGGCACCGCTGCTGGTTAAGTCAGCAAACAATGACTCGGTTTTACCCAATTGGCGAATTGTCATCATAACCCCCTAAGGCAAGTAAACTGCAGATAACTCAATAGGCAGCAATCATTGCATAGTTGGGGCTTTAACTTTCACTATCTGGATCACCATGTTAAGTATTAAGGCTAAAGCCATCACGCTAAATATGATCGCCATCGCACTCGAGCTTGGCATCAAGGCGGTGGTTAATACACCAACCGCCAAAGCAGTGAGTGTCATTTGGGTAGTACCACTTAAAGCCGATACCGTGCCAGCTTGTCCAGAAAAGTGTCCAAATAAACCAGATTGAGAAATAGGATAAATAGCCCCAACACTAATGCTGATTAAGCTCATTGCTGTAATCACCCAAATTAATGAGCTTGAATGGGTGAGCAATATAAACGCCGCGATAAAGGGCAACAGTGAGGCTAACAACAAAATGCTCTGCTCTGTCCAGCGACCATTAAAGCGGCGAGTAAAGGCACTACCTAAAGCTAAGCCTGCTGCGGGGATTATCATCACCAACCCAAAGTCATCGGCTGACAAACCAAAATCATGCTGCAATATAAAAGGCGCGCTGCTGATCATATACATCAAACCAATACTGGCGATCCAAGCAAAGCTTGAGTAATGAATAAAGTGGCGATTAATGGCAAGACTCAAGTAGTTATTTAGAACTCGCTTCATATTAAGCGGCGGACCTACCTCTGTTTGTGTTTCAGGTAACAGCTTAGCGGCAATTACCAGTAAACTTGCCCCAGCAATACCAATGATCACAAACAAATAGTGCCAGCCCCAATAAGCCGTCACTATGCCACCAATAACCGGGCCTAAAACAGGAATAACCGAAGCCGCCATGCCCAACCAAGCAAAACCATGTTTTAGCTCTTTACCACGATAACTGTCACTGATTAAGCAACGCGCCAATATCTGATTACTTCCTGCGCCTAAACCTTGAATAAGTACCCCAGCTAATAACAAATCAAGATGATTAAAGCCCAAAAATGTGAGTAGGTTACCCAGCAGGAAAACAGCCTGCCCCAGCCAAAATACCCGCCGCCTGCCATAACTATCTGCTAGCGGGCCATAAAATAGTTGGGATATACCCAAGCCCAAAATAAACACCACGATAAGGCGCTGCACTAAGTGCTCTTCTACCGCAAAATGCATGGCCATTTCTGGTAAGGCAGGAGTCAACAGACCATTGGTTAATTGGGAACAAGCGATAAAGGCAATAGAAAAAAACAGCGGGATCCGTGAATAGCTCACTAATAAACTCCAATACATCAGCGTTCTTCATTGTAAAACAAAGCCAAAAGCGGATAATCATTCATCAAAGACATGATTTATTTCCTTACAGGAAACAATTAATCAAGGAGGCTGAATATGGATTGGTTGAACGCAGTGCAAACCTACATAGCAGTGGTAGAAAGCAGCAGCTTTGTACAAGCCGCCCAGCAACTCAACATCACTACCTCCGCCTGCAGTAAACGTATCTCATGGTTAGAGTCACAATTGCATTGCCAATTATTATTGCGCACGACTCGCAGGGTGCGCACCACCGAGCAAGGCCAGCAGTTTTATTTGCAAAGCTGCGATTGGTTAAGCCAGTTCAATAATATGCGCCAACAACTTGGCCCCTCTAGCCTTGGTTTAACTGGTAGCCTCTCTATTGGGGCTCCTGCGGTATCGGGCAGTTTATTTGTAACGCCCTTAATTGCATCATTTTTACCCAAGCACCCACACCTCAATATCGAGTTATTAGAAGTAGAGCCAGGGGAAATTCCAGATTTATCGCTCGATATTGTAGTGACGCGCCAGCTAGACAATTTTGATAGCGCCAGCTATCGCATGCTGCATCTATTCAATTACGCGGTGAAATGTTTTGCCAGCCCCACATTTTTGGCTAGCTGCGGCCCAATACAAAGTGCAAAGCAACTGCAAGCTCTGCCGCTATTGTTGGTGCAAGGGCAAATAAAAGCAGGCGGCGTAAAACTAAATGAAGGAACCGTGCTTAACCAAGCTTGTCGCTTTGTTACTCACGATCCTATGGCGGCCATTCAAGCAGCAGTTCACCACATGGGCGTAGTATTAGTATCGGAAGATCTGGTACAACAACATCTATTAGACGGGAAGTTAATTGAAGTACTGCCTGGCTTATTGTCTGAGCAACGCAGCGTATGCGCCTATTATCCGGCTCAGCGTTTTGAAAACCCCAATATCAGCGCCTTTTTACAGCACTTACGTGAACAAAGCCAAGCCGCCAGCAATAACCTTCAATAACTGGCAGCTTGTTTTGCTCAGCCTAGGCTGTTCCCACTTAACTAATTTCTATTTGCTGCTTTTCACTCACCTTAGCAACAGCTTTGGGCGCTTTAAGCATTAACAGGCCGTTGACTAATTCAGCGCTAATATCCTCAGCTTGAATTGCTTTACCAACATTAATGTTTCTTCGGAAAAAGCCACTACGACGTTCTTTGCGCAGTACATTGTCGCCCTGTTGTTGATGTTTCTGCTCAATTTTGGCTTGAATACTCAAAACACCATCGTGTAGCTGCACATCAATATCTTCCTTAGCCACACCAGGCAACTCGGCAACAAATAAGTAGCTATCTTCTTTGTCGATGATATCGACACGCGGTTGGAAAAAGCCATCATCACGCATGGCAAATTGTGGGCTAAAAAGCTGCTCCCATAAATGGTCTTCTCCAAACCAATGGTCTCTAGGTAACATGTTCATAATAAGCTCCTTAGTTATGCTCAACACTAAACAACAGCTTACTCAATCTAATTTTAGTTGAGACAAAGCAACCTAACTGGAGAGTGAAACCAAAAAAGCCAACGAGTTTGACCTAAAGCAAACTCATCGTTAACTAATGTTTTGGTGCTTAGAAAAGGTACAAATTATGCTGCAAAATGGCGGGTATAAAAAAACCGCTAGCCAAAGCTAGCGGTTTAGGATGTAACAAGCGTTAGTTCGAGTCACGAGTTAAAAAGGCAACTACGGGGTAGTTTACTCGGCCGCTTCAACATCTGATTCGCATTCTTTTGCTTCGATATCTTCACTGATTGGAAGGCGCACAAAAAAACCTTTACCAGTTGCAAAACAACGCATCGTTTGTTGTTGATCTTGTTCCATTTAGATAAATCTCCTAAGTTGTTGCAAGGGTGAAAAAGTTAAATGTTATGTTTAATTTCTCGTTATATTTTGCTTATTGCCACTTGCGTAAGTAAGGCTAGCTAGTGAATAAAAATTGCACAAGAAATAATCAGTAAAAATTCCATTTAGCCAAACATTTCTTGATCTAGCTCAGTCTTGCGGGAGGTAATCTATAGGCTTTTGCTAGAAATGTGAAGTACTAATTTACCACTTTGGGGATGCAAGCCAAATCCACAAAAAATAATACCCATTAAAAACAACAACTTAAAAATTCAGTAAAATATGGAAAAATAACACTTATAGCTATTTGATATGACAAAACCGAGCTATATATATATTTGGCTATATTTGTCATTTGCAGTAAAAATAACAATAGCTGAATCAGTCACTTACACTAAGCAGTCATCCAAACAAAGCGAAGCGAATAAATATTCAAAATAGCGACTAATGACATAAAGGATATTTATGAAGTTAGAGCGCAGACCGCTCATAGGCTAGGCTTAGCGCTTTTTGATTTTTACAAAATCGAAGAAAAGCCATAATGCAATAATGGTTGCCGACACCACCACACCATATTCTAGATAAAGATGGATATAACCAAGAAAAAAGCTTACCACGGGTAAAGCAAATACAAGCAACAAGGCCAACAACAAATAGCCCAAAATAGTCTCCTCTTTTTGTTAGATTATATCCTGAGAAATTCCCGCCAAGCTACTGCAAAGTAGGTAATTGAGAGCGATTTCACTGAGATATTAACTAAGGCAAGAAATAGCAAAATGAAAGCGTAATTAGGTAATACAATAACCTTTTCCGAATAAAGTAGGGCATCAAATTAGATGTTTTTTTGGGCGCTTATGATAGTCACTGTGAAAGTAGCGCTATTACACCGCCAATGGCAGCACAAAGCAAATAACCAAGGGCTTATTGGCATCCTATACTCAGCGCTGGATTATTCAAAGTAAGATTTAAGTTGCAGTTGCACGTGGCCATCTTTCCAAACAGTGGTATCGATTTGCGTTTTGCAAATTGCACACAAAATTTTGTTCGATAAGGTTAAGTGGCTCGACAAACGGTTACCTTTGACGCGAAACAGTAAATTACCCTGCGCTTGCCAACGCACACCACCACGCCAATTAGCGCGCCATTGCGGCACTTGCTGGTAACGTAAAAACTTAGATTGCTCTGTAGTATTCGTGGGAACTTGATTACGATTAGTGCTTAGCGCACTAAAATGTTGCTCTTGTAACCAGTTAATATCATTAAATAAATCGTTAGCAGCTTGAGGTTGTTCGAGCTCATTCTCAACACTAAAATCAAGTGCCAATGTAGGTTTTGCCTGAACCATGTTTGCCCACACCAATACTGCAATCATTAACGATAATGCAATACCCATAACAACCTCCAACGCACCATAAGTATTAGTTAACTACTTCCTCTTTTGGTTTAGTTAGCCTCTTGCACCCTAACAATATAATTAAAGCACCTTTATTAAAGAGTAGTAGAGCTAATGAATTCCTGCTATTTCCATGCCACTACTAAGTTTTTACACAGGTGGCGATTTACATTTTGCTAACTTTGTTCAACCTAGGCGTAACCTATCACACCGATAAACTTTACAAATTGGTTTGACCAATGGAAATAAGCGATACTTTTGTGCGAAGTTACTTGACTGTTAGGCCGTAGTTTTCTTTCATACACACCAAATGCGAAAAATTAGCTAACATGCAGTAGCTAACAAACATTTAATATGCAGCGACGTGTTGCCAACACAGCAACTCAACATAACAACCATTAGCAGGAACACACTATGCAAATCGGAATACCTAAGGAGATCTTCGACCAGGAGAGCCGGGTAGCCGCCACCCCAAAAACCGTAGAGCAGTTGCTTAAACTAGGCTTCTCTGTGGCAGTGGAAAGCGGTGCAGGAACAGCAGCCAGCTTTAATGATGATGCTTATAGCGAAGCAGGCGCAGAAATTGTAAGCAAAGAGCAAGCATTTCAAGCTGACCTCATCTTTAAGGTTAACGCTCCACTAGACGGAAGCGACAACACCACCGACGAACTTTCTCTTATAAAGGAAGGCGCAACGGTAGCCAGTTTTGCATGGCCTGCACAAAATCCAGAATTACTTGAAAAATTTAAAGCAGCCAAGGTTAACTTATTAGCCATGGACATGGTGCCACGGATTTCTCGTGCTCAATCTTTAGACGCTCGTAGCTCGCTAGCCAACGTAGACGGCTACCGCGCAGTGGTAGAAGCAGCTAACCACTTTGGCCGTTTCTTTACCGGTCAAATTACAGCCGCAGGTAAGGTACCACCCGCTAAAGTATTGGTAATTGGTGCAGGTGTAGCCGGTTTGGCAGCCATTGGTACCGCTGGTAGCTTAGGTGCCATTGTTCGCGCCTTTGATACTCGCCCAGAAGTAAAAGAACAAATTAACTCTATGGGCGCCGAGTTCCTAGAGCTTGATTACGAAGAAGAAGATACTGGCAGCGGTGACGGCTACGCCAAGGAAATGAGCGCAGCCTTTATTGAAGCCGAAATGGCCTTGTTCCGCGAACAAGCCAAAGACGTAGACATCATTATTACCACCGCATTAATTCCAGGCCGCCCAGCACCTAAGCTAATTTTGGCCGACATGGTTGAATTAATGAAGCCAGGTAGCGTAATTGTTGATTTAGCAGCAGCCACTGGCGGTAACTGTGAGTTAACCGAGCCAGGCAAGATTGCTGTTAAACACGACGTCACCATTATTGGCTTAACCGATATTTCTCGCCGTTTGCCTGCTCAAGCTAGCCAACTTTACGGCACCAACTTAGTAAACCTACTTAAGTTGCTTAGCCCAGAGAAAAATGGCGAAATCAACATCGACTTCGAAGACGAAGTTTTACGTGGCGTAGCCTCGGTTAAAGATGGCGAAATCACTTTCCCACCACCAGCAATTCAAGTAAGTGCTCAGCCTCAAGCCAAAGCGCCTGCTGCAGAACCGGCTCCAGTGGAACAAGAAAAACCAAGCAAGCCTTGGCTAAAACCAGCGCTAGCAGCAGCCGGTGCAGCCGCTTTTGCTTGGGTAGCCGACGCAGCACCAGCAGACTTTGTACAGCACTTCACTGTGTTCTTGCTGGCTTGTGTAGTGGGTTACTACGTAGTTTGGAACGTAACACATGCCTTGCACACTCCATTAATGAGTGTAACCAACGCCATTAGCGGCATTATTATTGTGGGCGCCTTAGTGCAGATGAAAGCCGACACTTCCTGGGTAGTACTACTGCTCTCGGGTATCGCCGTGCTTATCGCCACTATTAATATCGCCGGTGGTTTTACTGTGACTCAGCGGATGCTGAAAATGTTCCGTAAAGACGACTAAGGAGAAATAGTCACATGTCTCAAGGTATAGTTTCTGCAGCGTATTTAATCGCTGCCCTATTGTTTATCTTCAGCCTAGCCGGCCTAAGTAAACAAGAAACCGCCCAGCGCGGTAACATCTTTGGCATCATCGGTATGGTTATCGCCGTACTCGCCACATTAGCTAGCACCCAAGTAACCGGCGGTAGCTGGATTATTACCCTAGCCATGGGTATTGGTGCCGCTATTGGTATCCGTTTAGCCCTTAAAGTTGAAATGACCGAAATGCCAGAGCTGGTTGCTATTTTGCACAGTTTTGTAGGTATGGCAGCGGTATTGGTTGGTTTCTCAAGTGCTATCGACCACGGCTCGTTAATTGATTCAGTTACTGGCTTAATTGATCCAGTAGCAAAATCTATTCACGACGTAGAAGTATTCCTAGGTATCTTTATTGGTGCTGTAACCTTCACCGGTTCGGTAGTCGCCTTTGGCAAACTTCGCGGCCTTATTAGCAGTGCCCCTAAAGCCCTACCAGGCGCTCACTGGTTAAACTTAGCCATGATTGTAGTATCAATCTACCTAGGCAGTATATTCATGGACAGCGGCTCTATGTGGCCACTGGTTATCATGACCTTTATCGCCTTTGTATTTGGTTACAACCTAGTATCTGCAATCGGCGGCGCCGATATGCCAGTGGTTGTATCGATGCTTAACTCATACTCTGGTTGGGCAGCAGCAGCGGCAGGTTTCATGCTAGGCAACGACTTGCTAATTGTAACTGGTGCACTAGTAGGTAGCTCGGGTGCGATTCTGTCTTACATCATGTGTAAAGCAATGAACCGCTCGTTCATCAGCGTAATCTTAGGTGGTTTTGGTAGCGAAGGTGGCACGGTAATAGCCAGCGATGCAGACCAAGGCGAACATACCGAAGTACAGGCTGAAGAAGTCGCCGAGATGCTAAAAGATGCTAACGAAGTAATTATCGCACCTGGTTACGGCATGGCGGTTGCGCAAGCCCAGTATCCAGTAGCCGAAATTACCAAAAAGCTGCGTGATAAAGGCGTAAACGTACGTTTTGCTATTCACCCAGTAGCAGGTCGCTTACCTGGCCACATGAACGTATTGTTAGCCGAGGCCAAAGTACCTTACGACATCGTAATGGAAATGGACGAGATTAACGAAGACTTCGCCTCTACCGACGTAGTACTAGTAATTGGTGCTAACGACACGGTTAACCCTGCAGCTAAAGAGCCAGGCAGCCCAATTGCCGGTATGCCAGTACTTGAGGTATGGGATGCGAAAAACGTGATTGTATTTAAACGTTCAATGGCCACTGGTTATGCTGGTGTTCAAAACCCATTGTTCTTTAAAGAAAATACAGACATGTTGTTTGGTGATGCTAAAGAAACGGTTCAGAAGATCCTTTCTCATATCTAAGCAAATGATGTGTTGATGATGAAAGCCGCTCATTGAGCGGCTTTTTTGTATCTTCTATATCGCAGTGACATCAACTTTCTTCAAAATTAACAGGGTCATCAACATCGCGATAAATATTTACTGAGTAATCTTTCTTGTTGGGAGCAGCAACATGTATTGGTATCCCTCGCTCCTTACAGAGGGTAGCGATAACTTTTCGATTAGTTTTATCCATTCTAGAACCAATAATCACACCAATTAGAGCTTTATCAGAAACAGTTTCAACTACTCCTGACTTAGCATTTTCTTCATCACTTTCAGCAAATAGAACACTACGAATCTCAGCTTCATAATTCCAGCGAATATGCTTTTGATATGTAAAGTTAAAATTAAATAATTCAGTTTTAGCAAAAACCTGATTCATCATTTTACCTTTCGTGAAGCTGAATTGCTTAGCTCGCTCTGTCACTGATGCGTTTAAATCTCTGTATGTGATCTTTTTAACTCTTTTGTTATAGTCAATTTGATTTAGGCTTATTTTCTCATGGTTAGATAACTCTGCTTTATCATAGATAAAACAAAGGCCTGTCATACCATTCGCATAATGAGACCACATCAACGGCTCATCGCAAGCGCCACTAAAACAACAAATAAAAGTTCCAGTCGCATTTTTCCCTAGGTCCTCAAGTTGGGTCTTAATAAATTTCTTGTAAGAATCCAAAACCCGATTTTCTTCCTGTTGAATATATAATGACATCAGCTGATTATGAGATAGTAATTTAAGGTGCTCATTGATTTCGGGTAGTTTCTCGATCTTAAACTCATTCCAATCAAACTCAAACGGATGCTCAAAGGGATCATTGAGGAGGCGAACATGAGAATGCCAAAGTTCACTCTCTATCAACTCCCTGATCGTATTTTCGCTGTAGCTTCTATAACGATATAGCTCATTCATTTAATCAGTTACCTAACACCTCTAATTCTTAAGACACATTACATGTTTTTAGAAAAGTTGGTCAAAAGGCGACTTCTCAAAGTGAGAGTTAAAAATAAACTAACAAAAACTAATAACAGTTATAGAATTCTTTACAACTGAATACGCCCCTACTTATTTGGCTTTTTACCCAGCTTCGGTTGCGGATTTCGCCCTGACGGCGACTTCCTTAAGCTTCAAACAGCTAAAGCTTAACTAAGGAAAAAGAAAGGCTGCCCCAGCATCATCTTCTTCCTGCGTTGCTCACTCACTGCGGCGTCAAAACAACTCGCTACGCTCAAACAGGTTTTGCCTATACCCGCAGCTCGCTTGCGCTACTCGGCGATGATGAGGGGGAAGGAAGATCAAGAGCGCAGCTAGCTAGATAAACAGAAAAAACTTAACACTCCCACTCTTTGCTCTTCAGAACCATCATCTCCGCCGAGTAGCGGAGTAATCAAGGGATTAAACCGAGGACTGTTTGAGCGTAGCGAGTTTCCGAAGGTGCCCTTGTTAACGAGCAACGGAGGATGTAAGGAGATGCGGGTGGCCTTTCTTTTGTACCCTTTTCTTTGGCCAAGCAAAGAAAAGGGTATCGCCGGCAAGGCGAAACCTGAACCAACACCAAGCAGTGGTTCAAATGAAACGAATATAAACACAAGCTCACAGCTCTGCTTTCAATACACCATCATCGCCGCCGAGTATCGCAGTAAATTAACGAATAAGCCGAGGACTGTTTGAGCGCAGCGAGTTTCCGTAGGCGCGTTGATTTATGAGAAACGCATGATTCAAGGGAATGCGGGGCGGCCTTTCTTTTGTACACTTTTCTTTGGCCGCACAAAGAAAAGGGTATCGCCGCCAAGCCAAAACCTGAACCCACAAAGTGCCTAGCAAGCAAAATAATTAACGAGAAGAGGAAGCTTACAAATACAAAAAAACCGCTAATTAGCGGTTTCTTCTCAAACTAACAGCCCATTACCACATCAAATCATCTGGGATTTGATAATCAGCATACGGGTCGTCTTCATCAATCACATCTTGGCTTGGGTCGTTAATTAGCACAACTACGCTTTCGTCACGTTGGGCGATTTTTTCCGCCACAATCGTAGGGACTACTTCATAAGCTTCGCCCAGAGTAACAATGGCTAAGCGGCCGTTACTAAGCTGCTTGCGCAGTTCTTCGGTAACATAAATCTTTTTAATTAGGCCTTCATGGGTGAAGTTGTAAGCTTCTTCGCCGCGCTTTCTGTCTAACATGTTCATCTCAATCAATTGCTTGATTTGAGCGGCAACGGCTTTTTTGGCTTTTTCAGCATTTTGTTGCTGAGCTAACTCGGCGTCACGTTGTTGTTGGTTAAGCTTGGCTTGCTCGGCTGCTGCTTTTACTTCCTTGGCCAAGGTGCGTGATTTTTTATTGGTTTTGCCTACTTTTTTGGCTTTTTTCTTGTCAACTAAACCAGCTTTAAGCATCTGCTCTTGCAGCGATAACTTGGCCATAACAAATTTATACCTTTGAATTCGATGGGTGAAATTACAATGCAGCAGTGCTGCCACTAAAGGCCTAGATAATACGTGAAGCGGCTACAAATTTGAACCTATAGCGAACAAGTTAACCAGGCCTACTCGGCTTGTGGCGCTAGGGTTAACGACAAGGGTTGATCTTGCGGATAGCCCGACAAATCAATCTCGCTACCATTAAGTTTTAAGCTAAAACCCTCGATTTGGGAAAAGTACAAGGATGCTGGGTGCATTACCTGCCAAGTGCGCAGATCGCCCATTCCTAACCAGCCATCAAATACCACTTTATCGCGGCCATCAATAAGCAATAATTCGGCTCGGTCGTCGGCTTCAATTTCTAGCTCTATCACTTGCTCTGGCTTTAATGCTTCTGGTTGCCACAAATCACTTGGAGCAACCCAGTAGTAGGTTCTTGCACCTTGCCAACGATGGGGTAACTGAGCAGGCGGGCGAATTGGGTAAATAGGTCGAATTGGGCGTTCAATAGGATGGCTAGGGATTGGCCGCTCTATGGGTTGCTCGGGTTTGTGTAGCGGTGCTGGGCGCGCGGATTGCTCCGCCATGCAGGCTTCTATAGCGCCAATCGCTAACAGCAAAGCTAAACCTATATTACAAAGAAACCTTAACATTTCTCGCCCCAACTACAGTTAAACCCTTGATTAGTAATAATAGCCGAAAAATTCATATATACTCTTATTACATGATCATAATTACAGTGGTTTAAGTGGAATTAAGCAGCCTACCCATCACCGCCCTTAAAGGAGTGGGTGACAAACTTGCCGAAAAGCTCCTGCGCCTACATATTCGAAATGTCGGCGACTTGCTGCTGCACTTACCCCTGCGTTATGAAGACCGCACTCGCGTATGGCCAATTAACGATTTACTGCACGGTGCGCATGTTTCGGTACATGGTGAAATTACCAAGGTAGAAACCATTCATGCCCGTCGGCGCATGCTAACGTGTCGCATCAGCGATGGCAGCGGCAGTATTACCCTGCGCTTTTTCAACTTTAATAACGGCCAAAAAGCAGCCATGCAACAAGGTAAATGGATGCGTTGCTTTGGCGAAGCCAAGCGCGGTAAACATGGTTGGGAAATGATCCATCCGGAATACAGCATTGTTGCCGATCCTAGTGCACCCTTAATGGATGAAAAGCTTACCCCGGTTTATCCCACTACCGAGGGTTTAAAGCAGCTCAATTTGCGTAAGCTCAGCGAGCAAGCTTTTAAGTTGTTAGAACAATACCCCTTGGTAGATTGGCTACCACCCGCATTACGCCCCCATGGTTTAGATCTTAACCAAGCCTTAATGCAGTTGCATCGCCCCGATCCAGATACCGAGCTCAGCTTGTTAGAAGAAGGCCGACATCCTGCCCAGCAGCGTTTGGTATTAGAAGAATTAGCCGCCCACCAGCTCAGCATGTTAAAGCTACGCCAAGAGCAACAGCGCCAAGCGGCCATTGCTTTACCGCTTGCCAGTGACTTAGAACAGCAATTTTTGGCCCAGCTCCCCTTTAAACCAACCAATGCCCAACAACGGGTGGTGGCCGAAATTAAAAGCGATACCCAGCAGCCACATGCCATGATGCGTTTGGTACAAGGTGATGTAGGCAGCGGCAAAACCTTAGTTGCAGCCATGGCGGCTTTGCAGGCCTTAGCTAATGGTTATCAAGTGGCACTGATGGCTCCCACCGAAATATTGGCCGAGCAGCATGCGCTTAACTTTGCCAAATGGTTCGAACCCCTAGGTATTAAAGTTGATTGGCTTGCTGGCAAACAAAAGGGCAAAGCTCGCAACGAAGCTATGGAGCGCATAGCCAACGGCGAAGCGCAAATGGTAGTGGGCACTCATGCCATTTTCCAAGAGCAAGTACAATTTGCCAAACTCGCCTTAGTGATTATCGACGAGCAGCACCGCTTTGGGGTGCATCAACGCATGGCCTTGCGGGAAAAAGGCGCCGCTGTAGATGGCAGCTCTACTCTACCGCATCAGTTAATTATGACGGCTACCCCTATCCCTCGCACCTTGGCGATGACGGCCTATGCCGATTTAGAGCTGTCGATTATTGATGAGCTGCCACCGGGCAGAACCCCAATTAAAACCGTGGCCCTGCCCGATACCCGTCGTGAGCAAGTGATCGAACGGGTGTATCAGGCTTGCCATAACGACGGGCGCCAAGCTTATTGGGTTTGCACTTTAATTGAAGAATCAGAAGTCCTGCAGTGCCAAGCAGCCGAAGACACCGCCGATACTTTACAGAAACAATTACCCGATTTACGCATTGGTTTAGTGCATGGCCGCATGAAACCGCAAGAAAAGCAGTGGGTAATGGAGCAGTTCAAAAACCATCAGCTTGATTTACTGGTGGCTACCACCGTAATCGAGGTGGGTGTGGATGTACCTAACGCCAGTTTAATGATTATAGAAAACCCCGAACGTTTAGGTTTAGCTCAGCTCCACCAGCTACGTGGCAGGGTCGGTCGAGGCCAAGTGGAAAGCCACTGCGTATTGATGTACCACAGCCCCTTGTCTAAAACCGCCAGTTCTCGTTTAAGTGTATTGCGCGACAGCACCGACGGTTTTGTAATTGCCCAACGCGATATGGAAATTAGAGGCCCTGGCGAACTACTTGGCACCAAGCAAACCGGTTTAGCAGAATTTAAAATTGCCGATTTAGTACGAGACCAAGCAATGATAGGTGAAGCGCAGCGCCTGGCTAAACAACTTCTTCAGCAAACACCGGTTGCTATTGAACCTTTAATTGACCGTTGGTTAGCCGGCCGCGAGCAATTCGCGCAAGCTTAGCTGAATGAAAAACTTTGTTAACTCCCTATATCACTGCTGCTCACACCGTTACTTAATACCTACGTAGGACTTCATCCTTCATACTCGAGTGTGAGACACCAAAAAGTTCAATTATGCTTAACACACTTAATTATTGTCTTACATCAAAAGGTGCTTGTTATGTACGTTAAAAATAAATGCTTAGTCGCTACTCTACTTCTTTCATTATCTGCTCCTAGCTTTGCCAACATCATTGTTGATACACAAAATGTAGATACTGAGAAGTATCATGCAGACATGTATGAGTGTCAGGCATTATCACAACAAGTCGACCACACCCAAACAGACTCTTTAGGTCGAGATATGCTGGGCTCTACCGCAAAAGGTGCAGCGCTAGGCGCAGCCGGTGGGGCAATTGCCGGTAGCAGTGGCTCTAAAGGTGCAAAAGTGGGTGCAGGTATTGGCTTGATTGGCGGCGTACTAAAACATAGCTCTCAAAAACATCACGCAGAGCAAGAGTATACTGAAGAACAACAAGGCGTGATGAGAAATTGTATGGTGGGCAGAGGTTATAACGTACTTAACTAAAACTGCGTGCTTTGCTTGGTGATTGCCCTGTGCAACATCAAAACTAAAGGCCCTAATAAACGACTTGGCACCAAGCAAACTGGCTTAGCCAAATCTAACATCGCCGATTAAGCGCGAGACCACGCAATGATATATAGTCCAATGCGACTGGCTAAATAGCTTTACAGCAATCGCCAGTCGCCATTGCACCCTCAACTAACCATTGGCTAACGAGCCGTGAGCAATTCGTCCAAGCTTAATTGGATGAGACACGCTGCTAAGTAATGCTAAATATCTCATCGCGACACTCTTCCACCAAAATCTCCTGTAACCATAGGTACAAAGGATTTTGTCGATTGCGGTAGTGGAATACATAACCAGCATCATATTTAAGCGCCAAGCTTCTAAACGCTTCGCTTAACTGTAATTGCCTAATGCCATTTTGTGCTTCACATCTCTCTAAATTCGTCACAAATCCCAAGCTTTAAGCTTTCGTGCCCCTATATCATTGTTGCCAACACCATTACTAAATAATACCTACGTAGGACTTCATCCTTCATACTTGAGTGTGAGACACCAAAAAGTTCAATTATGCTTAACACACTTAATTATTGTCTTACATCAAAAGGTGCTTGTTATGTACGTTAAAAATAAATGCTTAGTCGCTACTCTACTTCTTTCATTATCTGCTCCTAGCTTTGCCAACATCATTGTTGATACACAAAATGTAGATACTGAGAAGTATCATGCAGACATGTATGAGTGTCAGGCATTATCACAACAAGTCGACCACACCCAAACAGACTCTTTAGGTCGAGATATGCTGGGCTCTACCGCAAAAGGTGCAGCGCTAGGCGCAGCCGGTGGGGCAATTGCCGGTGGCAGTGGCTCTAAAGGTGCAAAAGTGGGTGCAGGTATTGGCTTGATTGGCGGCGTACTAAAACATAGCTCTCAAAAACATCACGCAGAGCAAGAGTATACTGAAGAACAACAAGGCGTGATGAGAAACTGTATGGTGGGCAGAGGTTATAACGTACTTAACTAAAACTGTGTGCTTCGCTTGGTGATTGCCCTGTGCAACATCAAAACTAAAGGCCCTAATAAACGACTTGGCACCAAGCAAACTGGCTTAGCCAAATCTAACATCGCCGATTGAGCGCGAGACCACGCAATGATATATAGTCCAATGCGACTGGCTAAATAGCTTTACAGCAATCGCCAGTCGCCATTGCACCCTCAACTAACCATTGGCTAACGAGCCGTGAGCAATTCGTCCAAGCTTAATTGGATGAGACACGCTGCTAAGTAATGCTAAATATCTCATCGCGACACTCTTCCACCAAAATCTCCTGTAACCATAGGTACAAAGGATTTTGTCGATTGCGGTAGTGGAATACATAACCAGCATCATATTTAAGCGCCAAGCTTCTAAACGCTTCGCTTAACTGTAATTGCCTAATGCCAGGAATATCTTCTGGTGGGTAATAGGTTACGCTGGGGTAAATTAAATCACTCACCCGCAATACATCCATAATCGACCCCGGCAGTTCGGAACGATAACCAATAGTCACCTCTACACCATAGGCAGCCAGAAACTTTTCCGCCTCGGTGCGAGCAGGACTCCAACCTGGAACATGAATTAAAGCAGTAGAGTAATGTTCAAAATCTTGCGGAGTAACAATGGTATCGGCAATAGGATGAGCTTCGCGCGCATAAACATAGATTGGCTGGCGCCATAAACGGCGTTGCACAAGCTCTTTCGAACCTTCGACTGGCAATAAACACAAGCCAAAATCAATTTGCCCGCGCTGAATTAACTCGCAAGTATCGGCGCCCCAAGTCGCCACTTGCAAGCGTAAATCGGGCGCATATTGCTGGAGTGCAACAAACAAGCGCTTAGCCACCGATGCTAACAGCATAGGATGCATGGCAACTTTTAAAATGCCCTCTAACTTGGCGGGATCAAAGTCATTATGGTGATCAACAACATTGGCAAGCTCGGCTAAAATGCTTGGCACGCTTAGCGACAATTGTTCGGCTTTTGGGGTAGCAATAAGCCCATGTTGAGCACGTACAAAAAGCTCATCTGCAAAATGCTCTCGCAGTTTTTGTAAGCTGCGACTAATCGCTGGCTGACTAACATTCATACGTTCGGCAGTGCGGCGAGTATTAAGCTCTTGCGCCAACACCACAAACACTTTTAATAAATTTAAATCTAGTGTCTCAAAGGAACTATTGGTCACCTACTTCCTCCAGCATTATTCCCCATTAAGTCTCTTAAACATTAGCAATGAATTACGCTAAGCTCATCATTTTTCGCAGAAGCTAGGCATTTACTGAGAATCAACATATAAACTTTAGCAGCAGGCACAAGAAAGCCGCTACTGCTTAGCGGCTTTGCCAATATACACCCTAAAAATGATTAGTCGTCTAGCTCTTTGTCGTACCAGCCTCGGCTACAATCAACCGCACGCTTCCAACCTTTATATAAACGTTCTCGTTTCGCCTCATCACCATCGGGAGAGAAGCAACGATCAGGGGTATGACTCTCAGTCAAGCTTGCTACACTATCCCAGTAACCCACCGCTAAGCCAGCTAAATAAGCGGCGCCTAAGGCGGTGGATTCAATCAGTGAGGGGCGTACCACTTCAGTGCCCAGTGCATCGGCTTGAAACTGCAATAAAAAATCATTGGCTACTGCGCCGCCGTCTACTCGCAATTGTTTTAGCGAAATCCCGGCATCGGCTTGCATGGCTTCTAATAAGTCTCGGCTTTGATAAGCAATCGATTCAAGCGCCGCACGAATAATATGGTTACGGTTAGCACCACGGGTTAACCCTACAATGGTACCGCGTGCATAAGGGTCCCAGTAAGGTGCACCTAAACCTACAAAAGCAGGCACTAAGTATACCCCGTTGGTATCATCTACCTTAGAGGCAAAATATTGGGTATCGGAGGCATCGCGAATCAATCCCATCTCGTCGCGCAACCATTGAATGGTAGCACCGCCCATAAATACACTACCTTCTAGGGCGTAATTAACCTTGCCATCTAAAGAAAAAGCGATAGTGGTGAGCAAACCATGGGTTGATTTAACCGGTACTTCGCCAGTATTCATCAATAAAAAGCAGCCGGTGCCGTAGGTGTTTTTTGCCATGCCTTTGCGATAACACTGCTGACCAAATAGCGCCGCTTGTTGGTCACCAGCGATACCGGCGATAGGAATACGCGTTCCACCTTTACCGCCAATATTGGTTTGGCCGTAGATTTCCGAACAGGCTTTCACTTCTGGCAGCATTTGTTTAGGCACGCCCAGCATATCTAACAACTTGTCATCCCATTGCAAGGTATGAATGTTAAACATCATGGTGCGAGAGGCATTGGTATAGTCGGTGACATGCACTCGCCCGTTAGTAAGCTTCCAAACTAACCAGCTATCTACCGTGCCAAACAGCAAATCACCCGCTTCGGCTTTTTCGCGTGCGCCTTCTACATTATCTAAAATCCACTTTAGCTTTGAGCCAGAAAAGTAGGCATCTAAGATTAGCCCTGTAGTATCTTGAATGTACTCTTCCCAGCCTTGCTCTTTTAGCTCTTCACATAACTTAGTGGTGCGGCGACACTGCCAGACAATGGCATTATAAATAGGCTGGCCAGTGTTTTTGTCCCAAACAATGGTGGTTTCTCGCTGGTTGGTAATGCCAATCGCAGCAATTTGGTCACTGCGGATACCGGTTTTTGCCAAAACCTCGGTTAAAGATGCACTTTGGCTAGCCCATATCTCCATGGGATTGTGCTCTACCCAACCTGATTTTGGGAAAAACTGGCTAAATTCGCGCTGTACGCTGCCAACAATTTCAGAGTCTTGGTTAAAAATAATCGCTCTTGAGCTTGTTGTGCCCTGATCAAGGGCAACTATATATCGTGCGGTGTCCATTGATATTACGGTTCCAGATTAGCATTTATGTCTATTATGCTCGAAAACGAACATTTTAGAACATTTTTTTCAACCAAAGCGTGACAAAACTTTAATTTCATTTCAGCAATTTCTCTAAAAAGCTGCGATGCAGTTTGCGGTATCGCTTTGTTAACCGTGACAAAAACTGCATTTTAAGTAGACTTATGACTGCGCTATAAAATGTATACCAATAAGAGAAACCCAGTTGTGAAGCAGACTCAACGCCATCAACAAATCTTGCAGGTGATAAAAACCCAAGGCTTTGTGGCTACCGAAGAATTAGTAGAATCACTTAATGTAAGCCCGCAAACCATTCGCCGCGACCTTAATGTATTGGCCGAACAGAAGCTGATTCACCGCCACCATGGTGGTGCTTCGTTACTATCGAGTAGCGTAGTGAACGACTCTTATTCCAGTAGAAAGATCAAACAACATCTTGAAAAAGAAAGCATTGCTCAGAAAATTGCCGAGCAAATTCCTAATGGCGCATCGCTGTTTTTGGATATTGGTACCACCGCCGAAACGATTGCAAGAGCATTATTGGAGCACCGCGATTTACGCATTATCACCAACAATATTCATGTTGCATCACTACTTATGGTTAAAGACGACTTTAATGTGATTATGGCCGGCGGCGCGTTGCGTAATAAAGATGGCGGCATAGTGGGTGAAGCCACCATCGACTTCATAAAACAATTTCGCCTAGATTATGGGATAGTAACGGTGAGCGGCATTGATTTAGATGGTTCGCTACTAGACTTTGACTACCATGAAGTAAGGGTGACTCAGGCCATTATTGCCAGTTCTCGCAACGTTATTCTTGCCGCAGACCACAGTAAGTTTGGCCGTAACGCGATGATTAACATTGGCAATATCGCGCAAATTGACCACTTGTATACCGATCGACCAGTGCCACAAGACATCAGCGAAATCCTTAAACAACAAGACGTACAGTTAACACTTTGCCCTACTCAGTTAAGCAGTTAAGCGCTTGCGCAGCAGTTCACCAAGAAAGCCTTTATAGCTGGTAGCCTGTTCAGGACATAGTTGCTGCAACTGTTGGAGTTCTGCTTGGCTAATCTTGCCGCCCTCGCCATGAGCCAATAAGTAATTATCAACTTGTAGCTGGCTAAACCTTTCAATTGAGCCTCGATATTGACGAGGACTGCTGATCGGAAAGGGACAAATCAACTTTCCTTTAACCCGCAATATACAGTCGGCCACATACAAGGTTTTAGTCGCTGGGTGATAAAGCGATAAGTCACGGTCGGTATGGCCCGGAGTAAACAACACTTGCCAGTCTTCAAACCCCGGTAAGCTCTGACCATCTTTAAGCCGATGGGTAAAGTTGAGTTTGGGCGAATACCACAAATTGGCTTTAGCCCGCCGATGCCGCTTCGCAACATAATGCGCTAAGGCTAAATCCACTAAGTGATTACACCTTCCAGCAATACCTTGATACCACTCGCCGGGGTGCTCTGCACCTGCAATAGAAAGCTGGTAGCGACGCTGCAGGTAACTGGCCCCGCCGGCATGATCCGGGTGCATATGGCTTACCATCACCAACTTTAGTTGGCTAAGTGGTCGTGCTAACTGTTCACAAATAAAACGCCTAAGCATTGCAACATCAGCGCGGCAACAACCATCCAGCAACAGCAACTTGTTCGGATACTCAATCAAAAAAACATTCTGAATATAGCCTTCCAACTGATGGATCTTCATAGCTTACCGCAAACAATTGTTAACAAGATGTAACAGTTTAGAGCAAATACTCCATGCAGACAAATCTAGCCGGCAAGCTTAAAAGCGCGTTTTGCACATTTTTTTTACATCGGTAATTGTTTTTTGATCACAAATTGCTCTATTATGCTCGATAACGAAACAAAACGAACTTTATTGAAAGGATCGCTCAACATGGCACAAACAAATGACCCGCATAACTTCGACCTAATCGTCATTGGTGGTGGTATAAACGGCGTGGGCATAGCGGCAGATGCCGCTGGCCGAGGGCAACGCGTTGCTTTGTTTGAGCAAAACGACTTAGCCAGCGCAACCTCTTCTGCGAGTTCGAAGCTTATTCACGGTGGCCTGCGTTATTTAGAGCATTATGAGTTTCGTTTAGTGAGCGAAGCCCTTAAAGAGCGTGAAGTATTGCTTAATATGGCTCCTCATCTTGTTGAGCCGATGCGTTTTCGTTTGCCACATCGCCCCCACCTACGCCCTTGGATATTGATACGCATGGGGCTATTTCTGTACGACAACCTAGCTAAACGCGGCACACTTCCCGGTTGTAAGGGCCTAAGCTTCGCTCACAGTGATGTACTAAAAAGTGATATTACCAAAGGCTTTGAATACTCTGATTGTTGGGTGGATGATGCTCGACTAGTGATTAGCAATGCTTTGCTAGCAGCTAAACACGGCGCGTTTATCGCGCCACGCCAACAAGTAGTAGCAGCCAAACGCGAAGCCAAGCATTGGTTGGTAGATGTAAAAGACATGCAAACGGGCGTGCAACAACAATATCGCTGCAACACTTTAGTTAACGCCGCTGGCCCTTGGGTTCAGCAATTTATTGAAGAGAACATGCAACAAACACCACCACGCACCATTCGCCTAGTAAAAGGCAGCCATATAGTGGTGCCAAAAATTCACGACGAGCCGCAATCCTACATTTTACAAAACACCGATAAACGCATTGTGTTTGTGATCCCTTATCAGCAGCAATACTCATTAATTGGCACTACTGATGTGGAATATCAAGGCAACCCGTCCGAGGTGGTCATCTCCGATAAAGAAGTGAGTTACTTGTGTGATGTAGTGAACCAGCACTTTACTAAGCAAATAGCGCCAAGTGATGTGATTCATACTTTTTCTGGAGTACGACCACTTTGCCAAGATGAGTCTAACGATCCTTCGGCGGTTACTCGTGACTACACCTTAGAATTAAGTGATGAAGCAGAAGGGGCTCCGCTGTTATCGGTATTTGGCGGCAAGTTAACCACTTACCGAAAACTTGCCGAAGCAGCCTTAGAAATGTTGGCTCCCCGTATTAACGATCTTGGTCCTGCGTGGACTAAAGCCTCTTTCTTACCGGGCGGCGCTATTGGCGGAGATATTCACTCTTATATTAAGCAGCAACAAGCCAACAGCGATTTACCCACCACGCTAGTAGCCCGCTGGTGCAAGCACTACGGTAGCCAAGCCGAACAATTAATACACAATGCTAAACAGCAGGGCTTAGGTGAGCTATTTGGCGGAAACTTGTATCAATTAGAAGTCGACTACCTGTGTGAGCAAGAATGGGCCTACCGAAAAGAGGACATTTTGTGGCGCAGAACCAAACAAGGTTTAGCATTTACCGATGAACAACAGCAGCGTTTACAAGGTTATCTTAATAACAAGCATCTTCAGCAGGCATCGCTAGAAAACACCGCTCAAGCAAGCTAGCTAGCCTTAACCATACCAAGCCTGATTGCTCCGCTCTCAGGCTTGGTTGTCTAAACAAAAAAGCTTAACTTACACTTTTTAGCACTTGGTCAATATTGCACTGGTTATTCTGATAAACCGTTTCGGCTAAAGCTAGCGCTTCTGGTTTGCCACTTGCCTGCTCGACAGCATGTAAACCCATAGATGCCTCACCAAACCGTAAGCTAATCCCCTTAGAAATGCTGACGGTGAATCTAAGCATAAGCGGCCAAACACCAAACCAATTAAGAAAGCACTTACAAAAAACACCGATATTTACCTAATCAACACACAAGACCGACGTTTGAGCCTTTCAATAAACCCGCAGCACGGTTAGACTTCATCCACTTTGGTATAGATATGCTGACCGAGAGTCATGGAACAAACATTTTTACCCCTAAGTCGCCCAGCGATTGAACAACAAGAAATCGACGCAGTGGTTGAGGTACTCAAATCCGGTTGGATTACTACCGGACCCAAAAACGCTGAGTTAGAAAACGCCATAAAAAGCTATACCGGTGCCGAACACGCCGTAGCGCTAAGCAGTGCCACCGCTGGTTTGCACCTCACTCTAGTGGCTTTGGGCATTGGCCCTGGCGATGAAGTGATTACCCCTTCAATGACTTGGGTTTCAACGGTTAACCTAATCACCTTAATGGGTGCAAAGCCAGTATTTGTTGATGTTGATGCAGATACATTAATGACCACGGCAGAGCGCATTGAAGCGCAAATCACCAACAAAACCAAACTGATAATCCCGGTTCACTATGCCGGTGCTCCACTCGATTTAGATGCCATCTACGCCCTTGCGGAACAATACAATATTCCAGTGATCGAAGATGCAGCCCATGCTATTGGCTGCGAATATAAAGGTCGACCCATTGGCCAAACCGGTCACTGTATTTTCTCCTTACACGCGATAAAAAATGTAACCACAGCAGAAGGCGGTATTTTTACCACTAATGACGCCGAATTAGCTGAGCGGATCCGTCGCCTTAAGTTTCATGGCTTAGGCGTAGATGCCTTTGATAGAGAAACTCAGGGGCGAGCGCCACAAGCGGAAGTGATAGAGCCGGGCTACAAATACAACATGCCAGACATTTGTGCCGTGTTAGGTTTAGGTCAAATGCAGCGCTTAGCCAGCATTACTGCTCAGCGACAAGCTTTAGTTGCGCATTATCGTAAACTGTTAGCTGAAGTTGAGGGGATTAGCCCCATGAGCGTGCCATCTTATGCGCATACTCACTGTTGGCACTTAATGATAGTAAGAGTAGAGCCAAGTATTTGTGGCTTTGACCGCGACCAGCTCATTAGCATGTTAAAACAACAGGGCATTGGCGCTGGCATTCATTTTAAAGCCTGCCATAGTCAAAAGTATTATCGAGAGAATTATCAAACTCGCTTTGGTGAGATTAACCCAGATTTAAGTAATACCGAATTTAACAGCCAACGCATTTGTTCGCTGCCACTATTTCCAGGCATGCAACTAAGTGATGTTGAACGTGTTGTTTCCGCAATCAAACAAAATATTGGACCTTCTCATGAGGCATAAGCAAGACATCAATTTTGTATCCATTGTAATACCGGTTTACAACGAAGCCGACAGTTTACAAGAGCTAATCACACGCACTTGTGCAGCTGCTGATACCATGGGTAAAGACTATGAACTACTGCTGGTTGACGATGGCAGTAAAGATAACAGCGCAGACCAAATTGAAGCAGCTGCGGCCCAAGAAGGCAGCCATGTTGTAGGCATTATTCTTAACCGCAATTATGGCCAGCATAACGCGATTATGGCGGGCTTTGAACATGTACGCGGCGACTTGATTGTGACCCTCGATGCCGATTTACAAAACCCACCAGAAGAGATCCCTAATTTGGTGGCGAAAGCCGAAGAGGGTTACGACTCGGTTGGCACGGTACGCCAAAATCGCCAAGACAGTCGTTTACGCCGTTACCCTTCAATGCTGATCAACAAGATTGTAAAACGCTCAACGGGCGTAGAGATGAATGACTACGGCTGCATGTTACGGGCTTATCGTCGTCATGTAGTGGACGCGATGTTGCAGTGCCATGAGCGCAGTACCTTTATTCCTATTTTGGCTAATGGCTTTGCTCGCCACACCGTTGAAATAGATGTGGAACATAGCGAGCGCCAACAAGGCGAATCAAAATACAACATCATGGGTTTAATTAACCTAATGTTTGATTTGCTGACCAGCATGACTACCGCCCCATTAAGAATGCTTAGCATCATGGGAGGTGCAATTGCCGCACTAGGTGGCCTATTTGGTTTAGTGTTACTTTTCATGCGCCTAATCTATGGCGCGGAATGGGGTGTTGACGGGGTATTCCCGCTATTTGCTCTATTGTTTATCTTTATTGGTGCTCAATTTGTTGGCCTAGGTTTATTAGGCGAATATATCGGCCGTATATACTCCGACGTAAGGGCAAGGCCACGCTACTACGTACAAGATGTGCTGGTTGGCGAAGCAACCAAACAGGCCCGTGACAACGACGTTAACGCTGATAACAACGATAACTAATTTACCTATTACAGTTAAGGAATAAGCCATGAAAGCAGTGGTGTTTGCCTATCACAACATTGGTTGTGCTGGTATTAAAAGTCTTCTCGATGCAGGTGTAGAAATCGCCGCAGTGTTTACCCATTTAGACGATGGCAATGAAAATGTATTTTTTGAATCCGTAGCCAAACTAGCGGCACGCAACGGTATTCCAGTATTTGCACCGGAAGACGTAAATCATCCATTGTGGATAGAAAAAATTAAGGCGATGCAGCCTGAGGTATTCTTCTCATTCTACTACCGCTCAATGATCAGCCAAGCAGTACTAGAGCTAGCACCAAAAGGCGGCTTTAACCTACATGGTTCGCTATTACCACGCTACCGTGGTCGCGCACCGGTAAACTGGGCGCTATTAAACGGCGAAACTGAAACTGGCGTAACCTTACATGCCATGACTAGCAAAGCCGACGCTGGTGACATTGTTGCTCAAGAAAAACTCAGCATTAATGCTGACGACACTGCGGCCACCTTGCATAGCCGCTTAACCGAGCTAAGCAGCCAGCTATTGGCTACAACCCTACCGCAATTAATCGCTGGTACGCACAGCTTAAGCGCCCAAGATGAAAGCCAAGCCACGGTATTTGGTCGCCGCACACCAGCAGACGGTGAAATAAAATGGGCCGACAATGCACAAACTATTTTCAACTTATGTCGCGCAGTGACCGAACCCTTCCCTGGTGCCTTTACCTTTTTAGGTGAGCGCAAGGTAATTTTTTGGAGCACCAGTGCCAGCGAACAAGAGTTTGATGCAACGCCAGGTACCATTGTTGCCACCGCGCCATTAACCATTGCTTGTACTCAAGGTTCTTTAATTGTTAATGCAGGCCAAACCGAAAACGGTTTGTACTTAAATGGCGAACAATTAGCGGCTGAAATGCACTTAGTTGCCGGCATGCGCTTTGGTCCACAAGCCAGCGCTGTTATTGCTGCAAAACGCCGCCAAAAAGTGCTTATTTTGGGTGCTAACGGCTTTATTGGTAACCACTTAACCAAGCGTTTACTAGACGACGGTAAATACGAAATTTACGCCATGGACATGAGTGCTAACCAAATTGAACAGCACTTAAGCCACCCAGATTTCCACTTTGTAGAAGGTGATATCACCATTCATAACGAATGGATCGAATACCACATTAAGAAGTGTGACATTGTATTGCCACTGGTAGCGATTGCGACTCCGATTGAATATACCCGTAATCCGTTACGTGTATTTGAATTAGATTTTGAAGAGAACTTAAAAATTGTTCGTGAGTGTGTAAAGTACAACAAGCGCATCATCTTCCCGTCTACCTCTGAAGTATACGGCATGTGTACTGATGATGAGTTTAATGAAGATACTTCACCGCTAATTACTGGTCCAATTAACCGCCAGCGCTGGATTTACTCGACCTCTAAACAGTTATTAGATCGAGTTATTTGGGCTTATGGTAAAAAAGACGGCCTTAAGTTTACCTTGTTCCGTCCATTCAACTGGATGGGCCCACGCTTAGACAGCTTGAACTCAGCACGAGTTGGCTCTAGCCGCGCGATTACCCAGCTAATTTTGAACCTAGTTGAAGGCACACCCATCAAGTTGATTGATGGCGGCGAGCAAAAACGTTGCTTCACTGATATTTCTGAGGCCATTGAAGCCTTGTTCCGGATTATTGAGAACAAAGACGGCTTATGTGATGGACAGATCATCAACATTGGCTCGCCAGACAACGAAGCCAGTATCAAACAAATGGCTGAAACTCTGGTTGAGAAGTTTGATGCTCACCCACTGCGTGAAAAATTCCCACCGTTTGCCGGCTACCATTTGGTAGAAAGTAAAACCTTCTACGGTGATGGCTACCAAGACGTGCAGCATCGTCGCCCAAGCATTCGCAACGCCAAGCGTTTACTTGATTGGGAACCAAGCATTATGATGGAAGACACCATCGAGGAAACCCTCGACTTCTTCTTAAAAACAGCTGTTGATGAGTAATAATGAGTTCGAAAGACACCATTAAAGTTGGCCTTCGTATAGATGTTGATACTTTCCGTGGCACGCGCTTAGGCGTGCCCAAGTTATTAGACATCTTTCAACGCCACAATATTAAGTCGTCGTTCTTCTTCACCGTTGGACCCGACAACATGGGGCGCCACATTTGGCGCCTTTTGCGTCCTGCTTTCTTAAAGAAGATGCTCCGCTCAAAAGCCGCCAGCTTATACGGTTGGGATATTATCTTTCGAGGCACCTTTTGGCCTGGCCCTGTGATCGGTAAAAAGCTTGCTTCGGTGATTAAAGATACCGACCAAGCGGGTCATGAAATTGGCTTGCACGCTTGGGATCACCACAAGTGGCAGATGAAAACCGACAGCATGTCGCAAGCCGAACTCGGTAACGAAATCCGTAAGGGTTACCAACTGCTTGAAGAAATCACCGGAAAAGACGTGCAATGCAGTGCAGTAGCCGGTTGGCGCTGTACCGAAACCACTCTAGACGAAAAAGAAGCCTTTCCATTTCGCTACAATAGTGATTGCCGAGGTGAATCTATTTTTGTTCCCAAACCTGGAATGGCACCGCAAATTCCAGTTACTTTGCCGACCTATGATGAATTAATTGGCCAAGACGGTGTAGACGAAGATAACTACAACCAAGCCATTCTTGATCGAATTAAGGCCGATGCCTTAAATGTTTACACCATTCATGCTGAGGTTGAAGGCATTGTTTGCGCAGAGATGTTTGAGCAGCTGATCATTAGCGCTAAACAGCAAGGCATTGAGTTTGTACCGCTGTGTGAGTTGTTAGATCAAGATTATGTCACTTGGCCACAAGACAGCATATTAAATATAGAAATGGATGGGCGCGAAGGCTGGTTAAGTCATCAAGCCTCGGTTGTTCGTCCTCATACCAGTTAAATCAGGAAGTACCATGCGCCACTTACGAATTAACCTAGCTACTTGGGTGCCGATATTCTTTATCATTTTGTACCTATTACCTTTGGGTCTGCGTGACCTTTGGTCTCCCGATGAACTACGTTACGCTGAGATCTCTCGAGAAATGGTGAGCAGTGGCGACTGGATAGTTCCTCGCTTTAACGACTTACGCTACTTCGAAAAACCAGTCATGGGTTACTGGATGAACGCGGTTTCGCAACTTGTTTTTGGCGAAACTAACTTTGCGGTGCGTGCAGCCTCAGCCTTTAGCGCTTTAGGGGCAGCTTTTTGTATATTCCTACTGCTTGCTCGCTTTGCCTCCCGCCCAGTAGCTTGGTTAAGCTCCGGCATTTATTTAAGCATGTTTATGGTGTCTGGCGTGGGCACCTACAGCGTATTAGACAGCATGCTTAACCTTTGGCTAACCGCCAGTTTTACTGCTTTTTACTTTGCCATTCGCAGCGAAGAACTGCGCCAACGAACCAAATATTATGGTTTGGCCGGTTTTTATTGTGGCTGTGCGGTACTTACCAAAGGCTTTTTGGCCCTAGCGTTACCGGTACTGGTGGTGGTTCCCTACATGATTTGGGATAAGCAATTTAACACCATTTTGAAATGGGGTTGGTGGGTAATGCTACTTGCCGTTTTAGTTTGTCTGCCATGGGGCTTAGCCATTCATGCTGCAGAGCCGGACTACTGGCACTACTTTTTCTGGATTGAGCATATTCAGCGCTTTGCTGCAGATAACGCCCAGCACTCAGCCCCAGTTTGGTACTACCTGCCGTTTTTAGCGGCTGGCGTTTTACCTTGGCTATTTTGGTCGCCCAGTGCAATTGGCCACTTAAAAGGCCAAATGCACTTGCCACTGTTACGCTACGCCTTGTTGTGGGCGATATTGCCGCTGCTATTCTTCTCCATGGCTAAGGGCAAACTCGCTACCTATATTTTGCCAATAATGGCACCGCTGGCGATCTTGTTTGCCTTTGGTATTCAACAGGCTTTTACCAAATCTTGTAAGGGTTTAACCTGGGGAAGCTGGTTAAATGCAATTTTATTTGCACTCCTTGCCGTTACCACCTTGGTACTGCATTACGCGGGCAAACTGCCACTAGATGCCGAAGAAGCTTACCGTCCCTGGTTACTATTTAGCATCTTTGCTTTTTGGTCGGCCATGGCCTTTGTGGCTATCAAAGCCACCAGCCTAAACGGCAAAGTCGCCAGCTACATGCTAATGCCTTTGGGCTTATTCATGCTGGCTTGGGCAACCTTCCCAAATGTAAGTATCTACTCAAAAATGCCGGCGAAGTTTATGCAGCAGATTGCCCATTTAGTCGAACCCAATACGGTGTTAGTAGCCGATTACCCCGACACTATGTCGGCACTTAACTGGTACTTTAAGCGAGAAGATGTATACCTCGTTGGCCAAAAAGGCGAGGTGCGTTATGGCTTGGAATACCCAGATTCCCAGCATCGCTTTATCGAAACTAAGCACTTAGCTGAATTTATTGAGCAACAACGCCAGCATGCCCCGGTAATGGTTTATTATCGCGACAAACCTGATATGAAAGGCAGTTTGCCCGAAACCACTGAACGTATCGACAAAGGTCGCTATACCGCACTTTATTACCAAGCAGTTGCTGACTAATTTATGCTTAACATAATGCTGATTGTGGCCTCGATTGGCTGTAGCTCATTAAGTCAGTATTGGCAGAAACGTGCGGCCTTGTTATTTGCCGCTCAACCAAATTTAAGCACGCTCGAGAAACTACTGTCCAAACCTTTATTATTAGGCATTGTTTTCTTGGGCTTGGGGGCTATTTTTTGGCTGGGTGTATTGAGCCAGTGGGACGTATCGGTCGCCTACCCTCTGCTAAGCAGCAATTTTGTCATCATGCTGCTCATCTCCAAGTTTGCATTTAATGAAACGGTTACACCGCGTCAGTGGTGTGGCGTGGGGCTAATTGTATTAGGGGTCGCTTTTCTTGGTGGAGTGGAACAACTTTTATGAAACACCATCCGCGAAGTTTATTGCTGGCCTTACTAAGTGTCGTCTTTATTTCACTGGCTCAATTAGCCATGAAATGGGGCATGACCCAATTAAGCCTGCAATATCCAAACTTGCAGGAGCTTTGGCACTCCGCACAGTATAGTGCTTTAGTAACAAATTATTTGCCTTACTACATCAGCGTAATAATCGGTTTAAGCTTTTATGCCTTATCCATGTTGTGCTGGGTAATGGCATTAAAACACCTGCCGCTTTCCATTGCTTACCCCATGCTTAGCTTAAGCTATGTTATCGTGTATGTAGCAGCCATTAGTTTACCGTGGATTGGTGAAGCATTTAGCTGGCCCAAAGCCCTAGGTATTTTATTTATACTGGCAGGGATTTATTTGGTATTTCCACGTAAAAACAACAAGCAAGGCTAAGCATGTTGTTTGCCCCACGCTTTCGGTAAAAGGGTTGAAGCCTGCGCTGTTAAATATGTGAATACTCAAGTATTGTTGAACAAATACGATACATCATTAATAAGTCGCATGGAGTTTGCGCTAATATGAAACGCTTTTTCGACCTGCTTGCCATTGTATTATTGCTGTTGTTGGCAACCTCGGTCTTTTTCTTATTTTCTTTTCATCCCGATCGCTACAAAAGCGACTTTTTGCATTGGTTCAATCAACAAAGCGACTGGCAACTTAACTACAACAAAACTCAATGGTCACTGAGCAAACCTTTTAGTATAGAGGTATTTGACCTAGAGCTCGCCAAGTCTAGTCAAGCCGCCATGCTCACTAAGCAAGCCAAACTAAATTTAGCCTTAATGCCCTTGCTGCAAGGCGAAATTCGAATAGATAGCCTACTAATCGAGCAGCCACAATTGGCACTTACCCAGCAATTATTGAACGAAGACTCCGAGACTAGTACACCAAAGCAAGCCAGCAACATTAGCTGGTTAAACACCATTCAAGTTAAACAACTATTGCTCAAAGACGGCGACTTACTGTGGCAAAATAAACAACAGTCTTATCAGCTGCAGCGCTTTGAGTTGGCGATAGAAGACTGGCAGATTGATCTTAACGAACCCGCGCCAAGCCATTGGCAATTTACCTTACACAGTTCGGCTCAGCGACTTACCACCCCATGGCAAGACATCATGCTGCCACAGCTAAGCCTTGCCTATGGCCAGCAGCAATTAGTAATAGAGCACATCGGTGGCGATCTATTACAAGGCTCGGTTTATGCCTCGGCCGAACTGAGCAATAAGCAACTTACAATACGTGAGCTCGCCTTAAACAACTTTAGGCTAGAGCACTTTGCTCCAGAACCTAGTGCTCAAGAAAATCAAGCTGCAGCCCCAACAGCCAGTGAGCAAACTTGGTTAAATAACTTGCCTGAGCTTGCTTGGTTAAGCAGCATTCACATTGATAATTTACTATTAAATCAGCTTAGCGTAGCCACACAGTTGCAAGGCCACAATGTGGTTCTGAACAAACTAACGGCAGAGCTAGAAAACATAGTCAGCCCTTGGCCTTTTCAAGCCCAAAAACTGCGTGGTGAATATGCCTTTATTGCCGATGAATTAGGCGTTGACCACATTCAGTTCAGTGACCTCACCGCGAGTGGACACATTAGCGACGGTCTATTTTCAGTAGATGCTTTACGCAGCCAGCTATTTAAAGGGCAGCTAGGTTTAGCACTCAGTTATCAATGGCAACAGCAAGCGCTGACTCTCCACCAATTGCTGCTAAGCAATAATGAAATTCCGATCCAACCCAATTGGTTACCTGCTAGTGACAGCACTACAACAAGCAACCAAGAGAAAAACCTAGACGAAAACACAACTAAAGCTCCAGCAGCGCTGCAGCAACTGAATATTGAACAGCTGGAACTTCAACAAGTTAAATTGCTGTCTTATGCCGAACAATTCCCTTTCTCGGTGACTGGTTTAAATATAGAGCTTCGCCAATTACAGCTGATTCGCGATGGCCAATGGCAAAACATCGATCAACTGTGGCAGCCACAAAGCCAAGTATTTATTGAAGCTCCAGAACTTGCTTATCGTGGCATGCTGCTTAGCCATGTTAGCTTCGATTTAGGGGCCGACCAAAATATTGGCTATTTTAATCTGTATGGTGAATTACCATTAGGCCAATTTGAGTTGCAGGGACAAGCCTTGTTAGACCAAGAGCACAAACCTTGGCAAGCCGAACTGTCTGGCTTACTACTAGACATTAGCCCTTTAGCGCGCTTAGCAAATAACCACCAATTTAGTTTGGTAGGAGACTTAGAGCTCGCGGGAAAGCTACGCGGTAAACTTAGTGATTTTGGCGCAAACATTGATGGTTCGATCGATTTGCATAGTCAATTGATTCAACTGCCTGGTGCCGATTTAGAAGTGACCCTCGACCAAATAATAGAAAGCCCAAGGCAATATTATGAAAAACCCAATCCATTTATCGCAAATGGCTGGCCGGTGTTTTGGCAAGATCCGCAAAGCTTGCCTAAAGGCATCACCCAATTTACCAACTTGGCGCTACGCGCCGAATTAGAACAAGGCAGACTAAGTTTAGCTCCTCAAGCGTTATCCGGACTACGCTATGGACTCACCTTGGCAGGCGAAATTGATTTAGCTAAGAAGCGCTACAATCAATTGAGGCTTGTGGTCACCGATCAACCTTGTTGGCGTTTAGTTCACACAGTAAATGGTGCATGGAGCAAGCCCCAAGTAAGTTTTGATCACTACCTTTCACCGCGCCGCTTCTCGGTTGATCAACAAGACTTTATCCGAGCGCCCAGCATACCGCAGTGTCGTTATCCCCTCGCTGACTCCAACGTACAATAGCAAAAACAGAGAAAGATAAGGGTTTAACTCGGCAAAGCTAGTGGCAACGAGTTCGCGTATTCGATAAAGCAGTCGCGCAGTGGGTTTTGGCTGCTGTCTTTTCGCCAAACAAAGTTAAAGCTTCTGCGCATATCTAAGTCTGGTGTATTTAAAGCAATTAAGTCTCCTGCTTTAATCGCCTGTGCAACACTGCGCAAAGGCAAGCAGCTTAAATAAGCGCCATCGGCCACCAACGCCACTAAGCTAGGCACGTGGCTATACTCTCGCCATACTTTTAACTTGGTAATTTTGCCATGAATAGCGCCATTAAATATGTCTCTGGTTCCAGAGCCTGTTTCACGCAGTACCCAACGCGCCCGGCTTAATCGCGATAAGTTTACTTGCTCAAGTTCGGCTAAAGGGTGCTGCTTACCCGCCACCACAACCAGCTGGTCTTCACACCATACTTGCTGAGTGATCCGACTATCTGAACAATGCCCTTCAATAATGCCAAGTTGCAGGCGGTAGTCGAGTAAGCCAGCTATTACTGCTTCGGTGTTGCTAATTTGTGGACTAATCGCTAGGTCTGGATAATTTTTATCTAAACCCGCAATAATCTGCGCCAAAAAGTACTCGGCAATGGTTTGGCTAGCCCCCACAGCTAACTCACCACTAATCACCTGCTGGCCAGCAAAACCTTGCATAATATGCTGGCTTTCCATTAGAACCCGCTTGGCGCGAGGGCGTAACCAATGCCCCCAGTGATTAAGACGCAAGCGCTTGCCCTGTCGCTCAAACAGTTTTTGGCCTAAGCCCGTCTCTAGCTGATTTAAGGCCATGCTGGCAGCAGATTGAGTCATCGCCAATTGGTGAGCCGCTACACTCACACTTTGTGTTTCTGCTATGCATACAAACACCGATAACTGCTTAAGACTAAAGCGATAAAGATGTTGCATATAAGATTTCCTGATTGAGTAAGCCAAGTATATTTATAAACTAAATATACTTGGATTCATACAAAAGGGCAGATCGTTTTAGGCAGGAATGCGGTCAATTAAGCATCAAGTTGTAGCCGGGGTAAAATCACATAAAAACCTTTGAACTCGGCGGCCACCTGATTGTTATTACACACTTGTACAGTAACGGTCATTTTGCACTTTTTGCCTTCGATGAGCGGCAGTAAACTGCCTTTCATTTGGCGCTTCTTCACCTTTGCTAAAGCATCTTGGTCAATCGCTTTACGATGTTTAATTTCCCCTTTGGCTAATACGATGTCACCAGCAAACCCATGCTCTTCTAACATCAACCAAATCATCCCCCAGCCCGACAACACTGCCTGGCTGTATATGCTACCAGCAAACATGGTGGAATGAGGGTTGCCGTTTCCGGCAATGGGTAACTTAGTGGTCAACTCGTTACCGGTGTATTGATGTAAACGCACCCCCATTTTTTCGCTTAACGGGATTTGTTGGTTAAACATCTGCTGTAGCTGAGTACATAGCTTGGGCTGCCTGACAAAGCGATGTTCCGGAGACAACTCTTTAACCATTTGCTGAACTTTGACTTTCACCTTGTCAAAAGTAGGGCTACCCGCCGGTTCAAAGCCACAACTAATGAAAAAAGCTTGTGCATCACCTCGTGCATTTACCACTATTCGCTTCACGCCTTCATCGTGAGCAGCTTCCTCAAGTGCCATCATCAATAAAGTACCTAAACCTAGCTTGCGCTGCTCAGGGCAAACCGCAACATGGCGAATAAGTGCTTCTTTATTATCACTTAAAAACAAACGCCCTACCGCTAAAGGTTCACCTTGGCGGTCTCGAATCATACGGTGAATACTATGATCATCGTAAGCATCTCGCTCGCTGCCTAAAGGCAGTTGCAAAGGTTTGTTCAATACTTCCCATCGAAATCGATAATACTTATCCATTTCACCCGATGCATCCGGACAGACAACCTTAAACATGGCTTTTCCCTTCTTGCTTGCTAGCACTAATCCTAACGCTTTTATAATCGGCAGTTACCATTAACAATGATTCACTAAGCATGGTGGACAATTAATGGTTGCTTACCCTAGCATTTTTACATACTGCACCTAACTGCAACAATAAACCAACACTTAACATGGTAGTTAGCATGTCCATCACACTGTGGTAATTCAATGCCCACATCAACACTAAGTAGCTAAGATAAGCAAGCCAAGTGAACCAACGAAATTTGCTAGCAACGCGGTGAATAGCCAGCTGCAAACTAAACGCAACAGCAGTGTGAGTACTGTAGTCCAAACCGAATGCAGGCCACCACTGCCAATAGTTATCTGCAATCATCAACGAATAGCTGGTTAATATACTCAGTAACAAAGACACAACTACTTGCTTAAGCTGCTGGTGCTTTTGATTGGTTTTGAATTGCTGCCACCCCATCCCGAACAGCGCAATAATTAGCAGCGGCGTGTATAAGTCAGCGACTAAAGCTAATAAGGTGTAAGACAACTAGAGGAACTCCTTACTTAAGAACTAGGTAGACAAGCTTACTATTGCCCAGCAATTACATATAGAATGCTCACTTAGGCAAAACGATATTAATGTAGGTTACTGTTCAATGTTCAAAAAAAGCGTAGTTTTGTTAACTCTTCTGCTAGCCAGCGCTGTGGGATGCCAGTTTTTTAGCCAGTACCAATATCAACAACAGGCCGCTCAGCTACTCGCTCAACTCAACCAACAACATTCGTGGTCGTATAAACAAACAATAACCCACAAAGACTGGTTATCTCGCCAAGAGCAATGGCAGATTGAGGGTAATCTTGCAGACTTAGGCCTAGAGCCCTATCCATTTAGTGTCGTTTTGCAACACAAAGTAAGGTTTTGGCCTTTATGGCTAAGTGGTGAATGGCAGGTAGATGCTTCGCAAGGAGATTACCAACACTGGCTACGCGACTTTCAGTTAAGCAAGATCCCCCATCTCGGCCAATGGCAGGCTAACATACTCACTCAATCCTTGAAGCAAACACTCAGCATTGATGATTTTGAGCACACCTATCCCCAGCTAAAACTTCACTTCAAATCACTGCAGCTATCGGCAACTAGTGACCTAAATTTTTCAGCCGGCACTGCAGAGGTTCTGTGGCAAGGGATGCTGCTAGATGACAACTCTCAGAACGGCGACCATATTCATCTCGGACAAGTAAAAGCCGAGGAACATTTTAGCCAGCGCCAAGGATGGACCTTAGTCGAAAACGCAAAGTGGTCTATTGATGAGTTAAAGCTACAATTAGAGCAAGGTGAAACAGAGTTAGACTTAAAAAAACTGGCGGTAACCAACCAATTTAGTGAACAACAACAACGTGCATACATGAGCGTAAATAGCTCTTTAGAACAATTTAGCTTTAAAGAAGCCCAACAACGCTTCAAGTTGAATGACCTAATTCTTACTTCCAAGGTCGGTGGTGTGCCGATGCAGAGCCTAGTAGCGTTAGCAAACGCTAACCAACAACAAGGTTCAGAACAAAATTTAGATGGCTTGGTGCAACACGCTGTTTCAGAGGGTCTCGAATGGCAGCTCGATCAATTAGCATTAAAGGTTAATTCCAATTTCCAAAACCTCGCTTTAGTGGGCGACATACATTTATCGGGTACCGCTAAACTACTGCCATTTGAGTTAACAGCGGTGAACAGTCCACTGCAGTTATTACGCTACCTAGACCTAAATGTAGCCCTAGACACCAACGATACTCTGTTTAACTATAGCCCCTTATCCTCCTACATTATGGCGCTTCGCACTGCTGGCTACGTGATTAATCAAAATGGCCGAGACCAAAGTAAGCTTATTTTTAACGACAGTGAATTCACTATGAATAACTTGCCGGTAAACTAATTAGCAGATAAAACAAACCATCTTTTCTGACAGCGAACGAATATGTACAAGCCGTATAGTCAACCAAAACAGATAGTAAGATCCAGCAAGCTATCTAAATACTTTCATGGGATCACCCGATAAATTTCAAGCAAAAAAACGGCGCACTAGGCGCCGTATAAACAGGGATTAGAAAAAAACACACTTGTGTACTGCACTACTGTTGCTGCTGTTTCTTTAGCTGTTCCATGAAATGGGATTGAGCTTTAGTTGAACCAGCACGCTCTGCCTCCTCCACTAGGTTTAAGGCCCTAGAGAGGTCATTCTTTTCTACCGCTTTGCTAATCTGCTCAAGATAAAAGTTCTCGGTATCGCTGAGCATTTCTTCTTTAGTTTGGCTAGCTACTACTGCTGTAGTTGCTGTTGCTGCCGCGGCAGTGCTCGCTGATTCAGCTTTTATTGGCGCTGGCTCAACGGGCGTAACATTCTGTTGGGTTGTGCTTGCTGGTGCAGTAACAAAAGACGAACTAAACAACACGTCAGCAAAGCGAATATCTAAGTTACCAATTGGTGAATGCTTAGAGTAATACTTAAAGGTAGCTGGCAACCCTCCGCCAGTTTTTTCTTCATAGACAGTTTTAGGATCAATCAATTCGGTTCTACCAGCAAACTCGGAGGCCTGACTATAAACCAATATATAACGAGCACGCTTAGCTTGCTCTGGCTGTAATTCTTGCTTTATGCTGAGGAACCCTTCCTCGTTGAGCGTAGTGTCTTCAACTCTGAGCACTTCTTTAAGCCTTTCATCATAGAAAATAACAGTAGGTACAAATACCGTTCTGCCAACAATGCTATCTAAATAAAAGGTAAACTGAGTGATGTTTTCAGGAATTAACAACGCAGCTGTATATGAGTTGCCTTCAGGGAAACGTACCACTGGTGATTTTTCGGTAATATCGATGCGGTTTGTTCTATCTAAAGCTAATAACTGGTATTGCAGTTGAGCGGGAAGCAATGGAGAAACATTATTTGACTGCAGATTGGCAGCAATTTTTGCCTCATCTACAAATTGAGTGTTCCAAGTGCGAAACGGATCAGTGACTTCAAAAGGCCTCTCATCACCAGAGCTTGAACAGCCGCTAGCTAATATACAGCCCACAATTACCGTTAATACTTTTTTCAAATTACCACCTCTTTATTGTGGGCGCTAAACACTTAGCGCCCACTCCTTGGTTGAGTACCTTAATAAACAGTACTCAGCTTAGCTCGGCTTACCACCAAGCTTCAACCATGGCACCAACTTTTGTTAGATCTACATCTTCTTTACCATCAGTTGTCACTTGGCCTGTTACCGCGTAGAAGCGAACTACAGGACGTGACCACATGAAGTGACCCACTTGGAAGTTTTGCGACAAGGTGATTTTCCAAGCGTCACTGTCGTTGGTAGAGCCACCAACTTCTGTACGCTGGGTAAAGTGCATGCCTGCTTCAATAGCGGTAGCCATGTATTCATTCCAATGATGCTGTGGACGCACAGCAAATGAATACTCTTCTTTTTCATCAAACGAACAACCAGTCTCCTTACAATCAACTAACAAGTAGTTAGCGTTGTATTCCATAGCTGTCATTTCACCGAAGTTAACTGCACCATCTAAGAACACACCGTAAGAAGCCGCTTCTTTATCTTCATAGTTAGACCAGTTTTGGCCGGCAGAGTTAGAAGAAATAAGTGCTGCTGCGTCAGTTTCATAACGAGCCGCCACTTGGAACCAACCATTGCTCAAGCCTTGACGGTAAGAAGCAAATGCTTGCCATGCGTCATTATTCTCGATCTGGTCATTCAAATCAGAAGTGGTAAAGGCATAGTTAGCGCGGAATTTAAGTGCGCCTTGCTCGCCTACTTTAATGTCGTGAAGGTTCACATGCAAAGAGTTAACAGAACCGTTTTTATTGCCCGGATCTGTACCGCCACCACCTTGCGACCAACCCAAATCAAGTTGCGCAAAACCTAAGTTGAGGTTATCAACACCCGCACCAGAGCCGTCGGCACTAAGCATGAAATAATCACTTAAGCCACCTTGCTCACGACCGTAAAAGCGTTTGCCTGCCCATACATAAGCATCTGGTTGAGAAGCAAAGATACCTTTACCACCACCGTAGAATTGAGCTAGGCCGATAGTATCGCCCCAAGTAGGAGAGTAGCCAGGAGTGTTTAACATGACGTTCATGTCAAACTTAGCATCGCCATTCTCAAAACCTTGAGTAAGCATAAACTCCATCCAGTTATCTTCGTTACCTAGACGGCCAGCACCATTAATTTCGCCGTGCTCGCCTTTAAACTGAACGATAGGGTCGCTAGATGCTTCAAGAGCATAGCGGCCGTAACCAGAGAAATTGGGGGTACCAGCGAATGAGCTAAGTGAGGTTGCCGCGGACGCGACTGCAATTGCAATTGTAAGCGCTTTCATTTTCATTTTGTTCAACTCCGTGTGAATCTTGAAATTTTATTGGAAGCTTTTTTTATATATGGCCAACTAGCCATGGTTTAGCAGTATAGAGCTCAAAATAAGATAAATAAGTGACCTTCATCACTAATGAAAACGCTTGCAAATAGCAGTGATCACATTTCAACCAAATTTCATACGTTCTGTTTCATGAAATATACTTCAAAAAACCGCCAATACAAGAAAGCACTTACACACACAAGTGGTTGATTTATATAAATAAAAATACGTGCAAAATTGGCAGAGAAATACTCATGAAACAAATGATGTTTTTTCACATAGAGAAGTTCATTACAAAAAACAAACTATGTGAGATGTATCAAAATTTTTTTTCAAAGTGATCATTTATACAATATATAACGCTGCAATAAACCAAAACACGCGATGCAAACTAGGCATTTAATGGGCTGGCGATAAACTCACTTGCGTTATTACTTCAACGTTAAGCAAAAAGCATAAAACAAATGTTAACGCCCACAGTTCTCCCTCAGAAGTGGCACCTGGATACTCATGACCTCCACACTATTTAGTTATTAACAAACTTAACCCATGTTTTTAATAGGCAAACCGTTTTCACCAATAGATGTACAAGCTGAAAAACCAAGTTCATTTAACAGAACAAGTCCCAAATCCCCTAATCTATATGGCTCATAGCCAACCATAGAACATAAATAATCGATATAAACTAACAAAAAATGACGGCTTCTTTCATAGCTTTCCTATTACGAAATCTTTTATTGAAGCCGATCACTTTTTCGAATTGAGGCGCTAAACAAGCAAACTGCAACTGTTAACATGCCATGTGAAAGCGCTTACACATCTAGGTATTTTAAGAGGTTAAATCAATGTTGCATCGTTATACCGCACAATCCAGTTATCACGGCCAAGTAAACGACTTGATGAGCCCAGGGTTAGCGGATGAGTTTATTCAACCTTGGTACGTACCTTTAAGTACGACTCCAGCAGATACAGGAATTGCTTTAGGTGGCATTGGCAGTGCTTATACCTTTACCCCAGCGGGTACAACGCCGCTATTACATATACTGCCCGGCCTGCATTTAAGCGACCAACAGCGTGATAGCCTGCGTTTAGAAGACTTCTACTTAAGCCAAACTCCGGCCGACCAGCAACAGCTGCTTATTGTTAACCTCAGCGATTTCCAACAAAAGCAAAAATTCTTTCCGCTAAGCAAGGCTGAGCAAGCACCGTTATTTACAGTAGACATGAGTGTAGATGCGCAACTTGCAACACTCCAGCAGCTACTTAGTGAACCAGAGTTCTATCAGTGGAATGCTGCAAACTTAGAGCGCTGGCAGGTCGAGCTATCCAGCAAGACTCAACAACTGATTGCAAGCGCTCAGCGGCCTACTCAGCTAAACATAAGCTGGCTATTAGATTTTTACGATGGTGCCCTAGGCCTGCAGCAGCAATCACAGCAGGCCTTAATTGGCGACTGGGAGTCCCCGCAATATAACGGTGTAGCGGCTTGGCCTTGCGAGCAAATAGATTACAGCGCTCTTTATCCAGTGGCTAAACAACAGTTTAGCGGCCAGCAAGCAATTCAGGTGAGTAAGTATCACTACAGTCCGGTTATTCCTAATCATGAAGATTGGGCAGCGTTACCAGTAAGTTATACCCGAGTGGTATTACACAACACCAGCGACCAGCGCCAAAGCTTTAGCCTAGTAAGATGCCTAGAAAATCTTTCTGGTTTTCAAGCAATAAAACAGCGCCCCGGGGTTCAAGATGCGGCATGTAGTTTGGTAAGAGCAGCCAATGCTCAGCAAGCCCATGCCACCAGCTGGCAAACTGAAAGCAGCCATCACTGCGCCATAGAAATGAGCGGTAAAGCCAGCCCTGGCGTGGACTTTGATGGCCAAAGCTGTATCTCGGTATCGGCGCCAACGCAGTGTTGCGTAAGTGCAAAACCTTATTTTTATAGCAACACCAGTGCCCAACAGATTGCTGGAGCACTCGCCAGTGGACGCTTTGCACAGGCGGTTGACCGTGGCATTTATAGCGGGCGCGAACTAAGCTCGAGCGCCTTGTGTGTTAGCGGTGAGCTAGCCCCAGGCGAAAGTGTTGAGATCTTATTCTCGCTGGTTCTCGACTTCCCGCATATTCAATTACCCGGCTTAAGCAGCCAGAAAAAATACCGCCAGTTCTACCCAGAGTCGCAAGGCCGCGCCTTAGCCATTTGTAAGCACGCCATTGAAATAGAACCTCAAGTGCAAGCAGCCCTAGCGACGGTTAATCAACAATTAATGCCCGATGCATGCTTGGATACGCTACCCATGTCCACCAGCGGCAAGGCCGAAACCCGCACGCTAGCGCTAAACACCTTGTCTTTTTTGGCTGAAGCTACAGTGTGGGATGAACAAGATCGATTCTTAGTACGAGAGTGTGCTGACTATCCATTTTTCAATTCCTTAGATGTTTACTTTTACGGTTCATTCTCGCTGTTACAGTGCTTCCCACGCTTAGATGGGGCAGTAATGCGCCACTTCTCACAGGCTGTTTTAGCGGAGAACAGCATTGTTCGTCGCCACCACGAGTATGTAGGCCTGCCGCATGCAGACCTACCCAATAGCAAAACCGAAGGTCCTCGCGCAGTGCGCGGCGCGGTGATTCATGATCTCGGCAGCCCCTTTGATGCTAAACCCGATGCCTATGATTGGCACAACGTTAAAGAGTGGAAAGATTTAGCCCCCAAATACATCTTAATGCTGTTGCGCCATTACCGCTTTCACGGCGATAAGGCTTTGCTGCAAGATTGCTGGGAAGCTTGCCAAGCAGCCATGCATTACCTACAAGCAATGGTTGAGCCTGGGCAATGTTTCCCATTAACCCGTGGTACCGACGACACCTTTGATAACCTGTCTTCGCACGGTATTTCGGTATATTGCGGTTCTTTGTGGATAGCCAGCTTAGAAGCTTACGCCTGCATTGCAGAACTGCTAAACAAAGCCAGTATTCCACAAGAATACCGCTACCTTGCCAGTCGCGCTCGTAAGCAATTTCAGGCCAGTTTATGGGATGAAAAAGCCGGCTACTTCCACTTTTATGTTACGCCTTTGCAAATTGGTGACGTAACAGAAAAACGGCGCGAGCAACTGATCACCAGCTTACGCAACTGCCCATTTGCTCAGCAGTTAAAGCTAAAACAAAACAGCTGCTCTGTGGAACTGGTGGAAGCGCTTAACCGCTGGTTATCTACTCCTGAACTGTTAGAACTTGGTGAGCTTACAACAAGCGTTGAGCGCTTGTGGGCTAAGCACCATAGCAGCCAAACTTGGCCTATTGACGCCGAAAATCCAAAATTATGCCGCCAACTTCGTAAATTAGCGCTAGTTGCCTTGGGCGATTTTTGGCAACCCTCATGGTTAGATAAGCTAAGCCTAGACAGTGACGACAGCTTTGCCGACCAGTTATTGGCCGATAGCTACTGCCGGATGTTGCAATTGCCTGCAGTTTCTAGCGAGCAACAACAACGCCGCGCCTTAGAGTACGTTTATAAACACAACTACCAAATAAACAGCGCGCGAGTAGGAGCAGCCAATTTAGTTAGCCGCAGCGGCGAAACTAAAGAGTGGGATAATTTTCAAGCTCACGATGTGTGGATTGGGGTGCAATACTCTTTGGTCAACGCCATGGCTGCCTTAGGCATGCAACAGCAAGCGGCGGATTTACTTAGCGCCTGCTACCGAAATTTGTACCATGACGCACGCGTTCCTTTTGCGGCACCAGAGGGCTTTAACGCCAGTTGCCGCTTTGACGCCAAGCAGTTTGCCCAGCTAGATGAGCCCGCAGCAGCCGAGCTTAGCAAAGCGCTTATCGAGCTAGGTTTACTTTATGAAGATGGCCGAATCGCCGCCGATATTCCACGCCAGCTCAGCGAATTTAAGCTGCGCAGTGCCGCTGTGTGTCAACACTTTCAGTTAGACAGCCAAACGCTGTTTTACGCCCTTCACCATACCGGATTGAAGTACACCGCTGGTCGCTACTTCCGCCCTGGGATGATCTTTTCACTGCCTTTGGTTAGCTCAACAGCCAAATCAGAACAGCATTCAGCCTAATAATTTGAGGTAAATATGAACAAGCAATACGGTTACTTCGATGACCAAAACAAAGAATACGTTCTAACTACGCCAAAAACGCCGATAAAATGGGCGAACTACGTAGGAACTTTAGACTTTGGTGGCTTAATTGATACCACTGGTGGCACCGTAGTATGTAAGCAAGATCCGGCGTTAAACCGTATCACCAAGTATATTGCTCAGCTGCCTCAGTCTGAGTTCAAAGGCTCAACCATTTACATACGTCGTAAAACTGAGCAGGGCTACCAGCTATTTTCTCCGTTTTATACGCCCTGTTTAGAAGCCTTAGACAAGTTTGAATGCCGAGTAGGTTTGTCGTACACCCGCTGGGTTGTGGAAGCACAAGGTCTACAAATTGATGTGAAAATCTTTGTACCACAAGGCTCTAACACCTTATTGCAAGATATTAAGGTGACTAACATTAGCCAGCAAACACAAGCAGTTGATGTAGCGCCGGTGTATGAATTCACCCACTTCGATGCATTAAAGCAGCTAGTTAACGCCGACTGGGTTCCACAAACCATGACCCTGAAGGCTCACGCTGAAGATAGCGGCCATGTAGTGTTAGAGCAGTACGCCTTTATGAAACGTGATAGCGCGGTGAACTACCTAAGCTGTAACCGCCCGGTAGATTCATGGGAAGGCGACCGACGCGTATTTTTAGGCGATAACGAGTTTGGTTCTTGGTCTAAGCCCTTGTCGTTACAGGAAGAAAGCTTAAGTAATTCTGAGTGTGACCGCGGCGATAACGTGGGCGCATTGTTGGTTAAGCTGGGCGAACTGGCACCAGGGCAAACAGAGCGAGTAATCACTCAACTTGGCCAAGTACCTAGCTTGCAAGAGGCCGAAGCGGACATTGCTTTATACCGCAATGAACAAGCCGTTGACCAAGCCTTTGCCGAGCTAAGCGGTTTCTGGGAAAACTACCTTGATGTCATGCAAGTAAACACCCCAGACAACGCCATGAACTCTATGCTAAACGTGCACAATCCACGTCAATGCCATACCACCAAAAACTGGTCTCGCTACTTGTCGCTTTACCAGCTAGGTTATGGTGCTCGTGGTATTGGTTTCCGTGACTCCTCGCAAGACTTAATTGGGGTAATGGCGCACATGCCGCAAGAAGCACGCGAGTTTGCCGAGCGCTTGCTGTCGGTGCAGCTAGAAAATGGCTCTGCCATGCACCAGTACTTCCCGCTCACTATGGAAGCCAACGAAGGTGATTCACGTGAAGAGCCTGATTGCCCAGATTACTATGGTGATGACCACTTATGGATCGTGCTTACCGTTGCGCAATACTTAAAAGAAACTGGTGATTTAGCATTCTTAAACAAACCCATTACTTACTACAGCAAAACCCTAGAGCTGGCCGACCGCAGCCAAGGTAGTGTTTACGAGCACCTACTAAAATCCATTGATTTTACTTGGAATAATATTGGTGAGCATGGCCTGCCTCTATTAGGGTTTGCCGATTGGAACGATACGGTTAACTTACCAAGTGGCGCAGAATCTTTATTTGTAGCCAACCTATTTGGTAAAGCCTTAAAAGAGCTAATCGACATTGCGTCAGCCATCGATGATAAAGCAAACTTAGAGCTGCTTAACGGCTACTACCAAGAAATGAAGCAACGGGTGAACCAACATGCTTGGGATGGTGAATGGTGGGTACGCTACTTTACCAACGAAGGCGAGCCGATTGGTTCTCATAAAAATCAGCATGGTAGCTTGTATACCAACGGACAATCTTGGCCGGTTATTTCAGGTTTTGCCGAAGGCGACCGAATGCTGGCAGGCCTAGATGCTGTAAATCACAAACTCAATACCAAGTACGGCATTATGTTATCGGGCCCTGGCTACAACGGCTTTGATCCTCAGCTTGGTGGGGTAAGTACTTACCCACCGGGAGCAAAAGAAAATGGCGGCATTTTCCTGCACTCTAACCCTTGGGTAATGATGGCAGAAACCATTGCTGGCAACGGTGACCGAGCATTTGAATACTACAACCAAATTAACCCGGCTTTCCATAACGACAACTTGGATGTGTTCCAATCAGAACCTTACTGTTACCCACAAAACATATTAGGTGCAGAGCACAAACAATTTGGTATGGGGCGCAATGCTTGGTTATCTGGCACCTCAGCTTGGACTTACGTGGCGGGAACCCAATACATACTAGGTATTAAACCTACTCTGGTAGGCCTAGAAGTTGACCCATGTATTCCAAAAGCTTGGCCAAGCTTTAGCGTGAAACGTCGCTACCGTGGCGCCCAGTACAATATCACGGTGAGTAACCCTCAAGGTGTTAGCTCAGGCGTAGCAAGCATTAAAGTTAACGGTGAAGCAATTAGCGGTAAGGTGCTTCCGGTATTTAACGATGGTGAACATCAAGTAGAAGTAGTGCTAGGCTAAGCCTCGCAACAAACACAAAAAGCCAGCGCAATGCTGGCTTTTCTATTTTGTGTATCGTTGCTTAGAGAATATTAAGGCTGAGCTAAAGACTCTTGAGTTTCACCGTCAAACAAGTGTACAAAGGTGGCATCTAAGAAAATATCTAATGCACCAGGTAAATCACCGTGCTCTGCGGGTGCTTCAATAATAATATTTTGCCCACCAAACTCCGCTTTAACATGCATAGTTGCGCCCAATAATTCACTATCTGTGAAAGTAGCTTTAGCGGCAATCACATGGCTAGGCTCAAGCTGCTTTTCGTGCAAATGAATATCGTTAGGGCGAATGCCCAAGGTTAGCGCTTGGCCTTCTTGCAACTTCCCAACAAACTTCTCAGGAGCTTTAATCTCTTGGCCTGCTAACTCCAAAAACCACTCACCTTGCACCTGCTTGGCCTTAGCTGGGATCATATTCATCGACGGAGAACCGATAAAGCCAGCAACAAACTGGTTTTTAGGTTGAGTAAATACTTCATAAGGCGTGCCAATTTGTGCAGTAATCCCTTTGTTCATTATCACAATGCGATCAGCAAGGGTCATTGCTTCTACCTGGTCGTGAGTCACGTACAAAGTGGTTACACCCAACTTATTGTGCATATCCTTTATTTCTGCACGCATTTTGCCACGCAATTTAGCGTCTAGGTTAGACAGTGGCTCATCAAACAAAAATAGCTTAGGTGTGCGTACCATGGCGCGCCCCATAGCAACTCGCTGGCGTTGACCACCCGACAGCTGCTTAGGTTTGCGATTAAGGTAATCCGTTAGCTGCAGCATCTCGGCAGCCCACTCTACCGACTTCTTAATCTCTTCTTTCTTAACCCCTTGAACCTTAAGTGCAAATGCAATGTTTTCGTACACCGTCATATGTGGGTAAAGCGCGTAGCTTTGAAACACCATCGCTAAATCGCGATCTTTCGGGTCAACATCATTCAGGCACTTATCGCCCATTTTAATTTGACCCGAAGTGATGGTTTCCAAGCCGGCCACCATCCTTAAGATGGTTGATTTACCACAACCCGACGCACCGAGTAATACAACAAATTCACCATCACTCATCTCTATGTCGAAACCTTTAACGATTTCGACTTTACCGTAGCTCTTACGAAGATCTTTAAATGACAGTGATGCCATAATTATGCTCCTGCGCGTTGTTTTAGAAACTGCTGAAAGTAAGTAGCACTTTGCTTTGGTACTCGTTGCTGGGTATCGTAATCGACATAAACGATACCAAAACGCTTTTCGTAACCAAAGGCCCACTCGAAGTTGTCCATTAAGCTCCAAGCAAAATAACCTTTAAGTTCAACACCTTGTTCCATTGCATCAGCAACTGCATTTAAATGCGATTGATAGTAATCGCAGCGCTGCTGATCAATCACCTTGCCGTCTTCTAGGGTATCTGCCCCTGCCATACCATTTTCAGTAATAAAAATAGGCGGTAGTGAGTAACGTTCATCTAGCTTGGTGAGTAGCTCCGTTAAAGCCTGCGGACAGACTTCCCATCCCATATCAGTGCGCTCAACGCCCTCTAGAGTGACATGTTTGGGACCATTTTCGGTGGCTTTAATCACATGGCGGGTATAGTAATTGATGCCTAAAAAGTCGATGGGTTGTTTTATTAGCGCTAAATCACCCGGCAGAATAGTTGGCCACCAGAGTGGTTGCTGCTGGCGAATAGCTTCTGGGTATTGCCCTTCGATGATTGGCTGTAAAAACCAATGAATACCTTGCTGTTCATCAAAGTCGGCAGCCAACACATCTGCAGCATTATTCGGATCTGCTGGATAAGCGGGCGTAAAATTAAGAACGATGCCATGCTCAGATTTTGGAGCATTTTGACGCATCTTTGGCAGAGCTAAACCATGTGCCAAAAGAATATGGTGGGCAGCCTGAAAGCCAAACTTATCTTCAGTTAAACCCGGCGCATGTTGGCCAAAACGATAACCTAAAAATGCACTACACAAAGGTTCATTAAAGGTTGCATAACTATATACTGAATCACCAAGTGCTTTGGTCATGATGTCGGCAAATTCGGCGAATTTATATGCAGTTTCACGACTCAACCAGCCACCTCTATCTTCGAGATATTGTGGCAAATCCCAGTGATACAAGGTAACAAAGGGCTTAATGCCTAACTGATTAAGCTTAGCAATTAACTGTTGGTAAAATGCGATACCCTTATCATTTACCTGGCCTTCTACCGGCATAATCCGCGGCCAAGCTATCGATAAGCGATAAGCATCAACACCTAACTCTGCAATCATCTCCAGATCTTCTTCCCAGCGGTGGTAGTGATCACAAGCTATGGTGCCATCATCCCCGTTGGCGACTTTTCCTGGAGTGGCACAAAAGCGATCCCATATAGATTCGCAACGCTCATCTTCTTGGTTAGCGCCTTCAATTTGAAAGGCAGCTGTCGCGACTCCAAAAATGAAATCACTACGGCGAAATGGGGACGACATTGGAAAATCAAAAGACATACAACAACCTCTAACTGCGCCCAATGGGTCACATATTACTGATATTTTTTGGATTTAAAGACGACCAGTTTTCACTGGAGATCGACGTTAGCTATAAACTTACGAGAAAGCATATAGCTAACACCAAGCAAGGAGTCGTTTAATGATGGGTGGGATATTTCACATTCAACTCCTTACATGTTGATAAGCTTAACTAACAGGAGGGGCGGTAGACTCACGCACAATAAGCGAGGGCTCTAACTGCACACCATTTACTAAATTTTTATCGGCTAAATTTTGCAGCACCATATTGGCGGCAATGGTGCCCATTTCCTCAATGGGGAAGCGAATGGTGGTGAGCTTAGGTCGCAAATAACGTGAATAGAACATGTCATCGTAGCCCACCACCGAGATACGCTCAGCCGGTGATTCGTTATCGCGCGACAAAATGTCATAAACACTAATAGCGATGTTATCGTTACCACACACCACCCCAGTAAAATCGATACCACGTTGAAACAACTTAGCCGCCGCTTTGGTACCACCATCTTCTTGGTACAAACCTTCAACAATAAGCTGAGGATCGTACTCTAAGCCAGCTTCACTAAGTGCATTGCGATAACCTTGCAGACGCTCTCGTGCATCAAAGTGCACTAAAGGACCAGTAATCGATGCGATACGTGTATGGCCTAAATCAATTAAATGTTTGGTGGCCAAATATCCACCTAACTCATTGTTCAAATAAATACAGCGGTGCGCTAATTCAGGCACATAACGGTTTAATACAAACACATTGGAGTTGCGAGAGCACAACTCAATCAACTCATCATCACTCATGGCTTGAACCACCAGCAAAATGGCATCTACCCGTCGTGAGTTAAGAAAACGAATAGCTTCACGTTCTTGCTCAATATTGTCATGCCCACTAGTGGCAATAAGGTGCTGACCTTCTTTTCGCAATACCGATTCAATGCTGTGCATCATGGGGCCAAAAAATGGGCCAGATAAAGTACCAACTACAATTCCTACACTGTAAGAACGGTTGGTAGCCAGAGCTTGCGCAAAAGAGTTCGGTTGGTAACCCAATTTATCCATCGCGGCCATCACTCGCTCGCGATTAACATCGGAAACCTTGTTGTTACCGTTCATTACTCTGGATACGGTTGCCTGTGAAACACCCGCTAGATCAGAGACTTCCTTGATTGTTGCCATTGTTACTTTAGCCTCTCTGCATTTGTAAGCGCTATCACATGAAACCTATCTGGGCACGATCAGATTTTAAGTCCACCCGTGAAAGCGCTTTCTCTTAATATGACCGATTAAAGTCATTTGTGTCAATTGCCTTTACAGGCAGCAAATCTGATATGTGAGCCGCCGCAAAGTTTCGATTTTGTTGATGAAAATTAAAACTGCAACCAAAATGTCATTGGCCCGTCATTAACCAAAGATACTTGCATATCGGCGGCAAACTCACCTGTTTCGGTGGCCATTCCACGCTCTCGACATGCACTAACAAAGTACTCATAAAGATATTTTGCCTGCTCGGGACTCGCGCCTTTGGAAAAACCTGGACGCAAACCTTTATCGGTATCGGCAACTAATGTGAATTGCGATACCACCAACAAACTACCACCGGCCTGCTGTACGTTAAGATTTGTTTTACCGTGTTGATCAGCAAAAATGCGGTACTTAATCACTTTCTCACAAAGCTTGGTGGCTTTGGTTTGGTCGTCTCCTTGCTCTACTCCAAGTAATACCAATAAACCGGGGCCTATTTCACCAATAGTTTGATCAGACACACACACGCTGGCTTGTGTCACCCGTTGAATTAATGCAATCATTCAGACTCCTCGATGGTACTGCTGCCCTCTTCCCGTTGTTGAGCCTCGCTAAACTCGCCCAGTGCGGCAGTAATTTCAGCACCAATTAACACCACAATCCAACTCACATACACCCAAACAAACAGAATGGGGATAGTGGCTATCGCGCCATAAATAACTTGGTAAGAAGGGAATGAGGCCACATAGAAAGCGAAACCGCGTTTGCCCAGCTCAAATAACAAGGCTGCCACTACTGCACCACTTAATCCATGCACAAAGCGAATCGACTTATTTGGCACTAGTAAATAAAGCAAACAAAATGCCCCGATAGAAAATAGTAACGGCACCATACGTAGCAGTTTATTCCAAATACCTATCAAGGTTTCATGGTCGAACAACTGTGCTGAGAAGATGTAAGAACTCAATGCCAAGCTGCCGCCCATTAACAAGGGACCCAAAGTTAGAATCATCCAATACATAGGAAAAGCACTGCGCCAGCGACGTTTTTCCTTAACCCGCCAAATCATATTAAGGCTATTATCTATCGCCGAAATCAACATCAGGGCAATAACAGCCAGGGCCGCAATACCTACTGCGGTCATTTTTGAGGCGTTTTCAACAAAGCCACGTAAACTTTGTTTCACCACCTCGCCAGAGGCAGGCACAAAATTACTAAACACAAAATCTTCGATTAAGGTTTGAAAGCCTGAAAACACCGGAAAGGCACTAATCATAGAAAATGTTACTGCCACCAAAGGGACCAAAGACAGCAAAGTAACGTAAGCTAATGAGCCGGCGATCATGGTCAGTTTTTCTTGTTTAATCCGCTCAAACAAGAAAAGCGCAAACGCTTTACTTTGCTGGAAAAGCGCTTGCCACTTAGGCGTGTTTTTCTGCCCGCTCATGATTCATTTCACTCCTTTGCATTATCTCGCTAAAGGATGAACTAGTTAAAGACGCAACTCAAGTTTAACAAGGGCTTAAGCCCCAAACTTAGCTAAAAAAAACCAAACAAAAACTGATGTTTTTTTGAACTGAATCACATAAAGTGCTAGACTCCCGCCCCATTTCCTTTCGTTCTTTATTGGATCCTAAGAACATGTTTGAATTTCCTAAATTTCGGGGAGCGACAGTCAAGAATGACTTACTCTCCGGTTTAACAGTTGCACTAGCCTTAGTCCCTGAAGCGGTTGCCTTTGCCTTTGTTGCTGGCGTAGAACCGCTAGTGGGTTTATATGCAGCGTTTATGGTGGGTTTAATTACCGCTGTAATTGGCGGGCGTCCTGGTATGATTTCAGGCGCCACTGGCGCATTAGCGGTAGTAATGGTTGCCTTGGTTGCTGACCACGGCGTGGAGTATTTATTTGCCACCGTGGTGCTCATGGGGATTTTGCAGGTTTTGGCCGGAGTCTTCCATTTGGGTAAGTTTATCCGCATGGTGCCACACCCGGTCATGCTAGGCTTTGTTAACGGCTTAGCAATTGTGATTTTCTTAGCCCAACTTGGTCAATTTAAAGTGCCAAATGCCTTTGGCGAACTAGAATGGATGCAAGGCAGCCAACTTTGGATCATGCTAGGTTTAGTGGCCATAACCATGGCGGTCATTCACTTTTTGCCTAAACTTACCAGTGCAATCCCAGCCTCACTGGTTGCGATTGTAGGTGTGACCGTAGCAGTGCAAGTATTAAACCTAGATACTCGCACTGTGGTAGATTTTGTCCGCGGTATGACCGGTGACGCTAACGCAACTATTGCTGGCGGCTTACCTAGTTTCTCCATTCCAAGCGTACCTTTTAATCTTGAAACCCTGCAAATCATCTTTCCTTATGCCATCGTGCTGGCGGCTATTGGCTTAATTGAATCGCTACTTACACTAACAGTCGTTGATGAGATGACCGGCACCCGTGGACACGGTAACAAAGAATGTATAGGCCAAGGAGTGGCTAACGTAACCACTGGCTTCTTTGGTGGTATGGGCGGTTGTGCGATGATTGGTCAGAGCATGATTAACATTCGCTCTGGAGGTCGTGGCCGTTTATCGGGCATCACCGCTGCCTTGGCCCTATTGGGCTTCATTCTATTTGGTTCTTCACTGATAGAAATGATTCCTCTTGCCGCTTTAGTCGGTGTCATGTTCATGGTTGTGCTAGGCACTTTTGAATGGGCTAGCCTGCGCATGATTAACAAAGTGCCAAAAGCTGACTTCTTTGTGATTGTGTTGGTATCTGTAGTTACCGTATTTACCGACTTAGCGGTAGCAGTAGTCATTGGTGTAATCGTCTCTGCGTTGGTATTTGCATGGAACCATGCCAAGCACATTTACGTAACAACCTCGAGCGTTGATGACGACCATAAAGTTTACGAGTTAGATGGCCCCTTGTTTTTTGGCTCAACCGCTAACTTCTTAGAGCTGTTCAACCCAGCTAACGATCCTAAAGATGTGGTGATTGATTTTGCTAAGTCTCGGGTAAGTGATCACTCAGCCATTGAAGCGATTGATACCTTAGCAGAACGCTATGAAAAAGCAGGTAAAACTCTTCACCTAAAGCACCTTAGCCCAGAGTGTCGTAAACTACTAACCAAAGCAGGAAGTGCGGTAGAAGTTAACTTAATTGAAGACCCAAGCTATAAAGTAGCCACCGACGCGCTAGATAACTAAGCTCTTATCGCTGAGTAAACACTAAGCCGCAGCTCGTTTGAGTTAGCGGCTTTTTTGCGCCCTTCATGCTAAGTTATTTATAGGTTTATTGTTTAAAGGCTAAGCGGTGGTTAATACCTACCTATCTGACTTAGGGATAATTATTTATGCCTTGCTAATTATTGCAGTGGCACTGCAAGTAATGTTAAAACGTCGGCCTGTGGGTATTACCTTAACCTGGTTGCTGCTGATATTTGCGCTGCCACTAGTAGGAATTATCTGTTATCAACTGTTTGGCGAACGTTACCTAGGGCGGCTAAGGGCCAAACGTGCTCGCTTAATGGAAACCAAATACAAACAAAGTATACACCAGTTTAATCGCTCCCCACACGCCGTAAAACAGTCCTGTTCCAATGTAGCTGAACCATTAAATCAACTCACCCGTCGTTTATTGGGCTTGCCAATACTGGGGGGAAATAATCTAATTAACTACGACAACTCGCTTGAGACCTTGACCCAACTAACCGCTGATATCCAACAAGCCCAGTCCACTATTTACATGGAATTTTACATTGTTCAACAAGGCGGCTTAGTTGAACCTTTACTTAAGGCTCTAGGCGACGCTGCACAGCGTAAAGTAAATGTTTACTTACTTGTCGATTCTGTGGGCTCGAGTGAGTTTCTCAATTCTACTGCTTCATCTCAGCTTGAGGAAGCTGGAGTAAAAGTAGTGGAAGCCCTTCATGCCAACCCAGTGCGAATGTTGTTGCAACGCATCGATTTACGCCTACACCGAAAAATTGTAGCGATTGACCAACAGATTGCCTATACCGGCTCGATGAATTTGGTAGACCCACGCTTTTTTAACCAACAAAGCGGAGTTGGAGAATGGATAGATTTAATGCTGAGAGTAGAAGGCCCTGCGGCCCTAAACTTACAAGCCGTAGTTGCCTATGACATAGAAATGGAAACCGGAGAGGCACTTATCGAGCAACTTGATTTTGTCACTCTCAGTGCACCGGCAGGTCAACAGCGAATGCAAATTATGCCATCTGGGCCTGGCATTTTTGGTGACCACATCATCCAACTGCTACTCACTTCGTTATATCTAGCAAAAACACAAATCGTATTAACCAGCCCTTACTTTGTCCCTGACGAAAGCTTACAAATGGCGCTAGTTACCGCAGCCAATAGAGGGGTTGAAGTGAATTTAATTCTTCCCGCTAGGAATGATTCATTTTTGGTCCGCTACGCTAGCCATTCGTTCTATCAGCAATTACTCGATGCAGGGGTAAATATCTACAAATTTAATGGTGGCTTGCTGCACAGCAAAAGCTTATTAATCGACCGGCAAGTTGCCTTAGTGGGAACAGTAAATCTAGACATGCGCAGCTTGTGGTTAAATTTTGAAGTAACTTCAATTATTGATGATAAATCCTATGCTGAGGACTTAGAGCGGATCATTCGGCACTACCTCAAGCAAAGCACTCGAATTAACCCTATCGCATGGCGTAAGCGGCCTATCTACCGCCGCTTGCTAGAGAACATTGTGCATATTGTTAGCCCGCTATTGTAGAGCTGTCGGTGAACATTCAGATTCGACGACCAACAATCGACGGATAAGCACATAACCAGTCAATAAAAACAAACCGTGAAACCTAGCCCACCACTATTAGCTGGACATATAGGCTTAACCCCTCTAGCAAAGGATATCTAAGTATTGAAGCTAAATTTTAGACAACAAAAAAGGCAGCCTAGGCTGCCTTTTAGCACTAAATCAAGACTAAGCCTTAGGTGGGCGACCCGCACGCTTACGCTCGTTTTCAGTTAAGTGGCGCTTACGAATACGGATATTCTCTGGCGTTACTTCAACTAACTCGTCATCATCAATAAACTCAAGCGCTTGCTCAAGGGTCATGATAATTGGCGGCGTAAGAACTTGCGCTTCATCAGTACCTGATGCACGTACGTTAGTTAGCTGCTTACCTTTCAAACAGTTAACTGTTAGGTCGTTGTCACGAGCGTGAATACCCACAACCTGACCTTCATATACTTCATCAGCATGCTTAGTAAACAGACGGCCGCGCTCTTGAAGGTTAAACAAAGCGTACGTTAAGGCTTTACCGGTTGCATTAGAAATAAGCACACCGTTTTGACGTTGACCAATTACACCACCTTTGTGTGGACCGTAATGATCGAAAGTATGGTAAAGCAGACCAGAACCTGAGGTTAAGGTCATAAACTCGGTTTGGAAACCAATCAAACCACGAGATGGGATCATAAAGTCCATACGAATACGGCCTTTGCCATCTGGCGCCATGTCAGTTAGCTCGCCTTTACGCAAACCAAGCTGCTCCATAATGCTACCTTGATGCTCTTCTTCAACATCGATAGTCACTACTTCATAAGGTTCTTCTAACTGGCCATCTACAGTGCGCAGAATTACTTCTGGGCGAGATACCGCTAGCTCGAAGCCTTCGCGACGCATGTTTTCAATTAAAATACCTAGATGTAGCTCACCACGGCCAGAAACACGGAACTTATCTGGATCATCAGTCTCTTCAACACGTAGTGCAACGTTATGCACTAACTCTTGCTGTAAGCGCTCAAGAATGTTTCGAGAGGTAACGTATTTACCTTCTTTACCAGCAAACGGAGAAGTGTTTACTTGGAAAGTCATGGTTACGGTAGGTTCATCTACTGACAGTGCAGGCAAGGCTTCAACATTGGTTTGGTCACAAATGGTGTCAGAGATTTTTAGCTCGCCTAAACCAGTGATAGCGATAATGTCACCGGCATTTGCTTCTTTCACTTCATGGCGATCTAGTCCTAGATAACCTAATACTTGACCCACTTTGCCATTACGGGTTTTGCCGTCGGCACCCACAACAGTGATTTGTTGATTGGGTTTAACACTGCCACGTGATACACGACCAACACCAATAACACCAACATAAGAGTTGTAATCAAGCTGAGAAATTTGCATTTGCAAACCTTCACCTTCTCTAGCTTCAGGAGGAGCAACATTATCAACAATAGCTTGGAACAAAGGTTCCATGTTATCTGTTTCTACGCCTTCTTCAGAGCTAGCCCAGCCGTTTAACGCAGATGCGTAAACCACTTGGAAATCTAACTGGTCATCGGTAGCACCTAAGTTATCGAACAAATCAAATACTTGGTCCATTACCCAATCAGGACGAGCGCCTGGCTTGTCAATTTTGTTAATGACCAGAATAGGTTTTAAACCTTGAGCGAATGCTTTCTGAGTAACAAAACGGGTTTGCGGCATTGGGCCTTCTTGGGCATCTACCAACAACAATACAGAGTCAACCATAGATAAAACACGTTCTACCTCACCACCGAAGTCGGCGTGTCCGGGGGTATCTACGATGTTGATGTGGTAATCGTTCCACTCAATCGCCGTGTTTTTTGCCAAAATGGTAATACCACGTTCTTTTTCAAGATCGTTTGAGTCCATTACCCGCTCTTCAGCATCACCACGCGTTTGTAGGGTTCCAGATTGCTGCAGTAATTTATCTACCAGGGTGGTTTTCCCGTGGTCTACGTGAGCAATAATGGCGATGTTTCTTAACTTATCTAGCACGGCTTTCAGCCCTTCATATTGTGAGGTAAAAGTAAAAAGTGCGCCATTGTACATATAAACGACAAATTCTCATAGTTTTAAGTTGATCACGGTTTTCTCGCTACCCAATTAGGGTATGATAGCAAGGGCCAAAAACTCACTGCACCAAAATGGACAAGAATAGCACCACATTAGGGCAAAGCTCTGCACTAAATTGATGCCATAGTATTTTTTAGCCAGGTAAATCAGCACTTTATGTGTTGGCACAGTTTTAGCTTGAAGCAACACAACTACGATTATTCGTATAAATAACTATTAAATCGATTGAACCATCAATTTTGATGACACTGGAGGTTAAAAACATGTCTGCAGAAGTTTTAGCTTTGCTTAAAGAGCAAGAAGTTAAATTTGTTGACCTACGCTTTACTGATACTAAAGGTAAAGAGCAACACGTATCTATTCCATCTCACCAAGTTGACGAAGATTTCTTCTCAGACGGTAAAATGTTTGATGGCTCTTCAATCTCAGGTTGGAAAGGCATTAACGAATCAGACATGGTATTGATGCCTGACGCCGCTACTGCTGTATTAGACCCATTCACAGAAGAAGCTACTTTAAACATTCGTTGTGACATCCTAGAGCCTTCTACTATGCAAGGTTACGACCGTGACCCACGTTCTGTAGCTAAGCGTGCTGAAGAGTACATGCGTTCTACTGGTATTGCTGATGCAGCATACTTCGGTCCAGAGCCAGAGTTCTTCTTGTTTGACGATGTAAAATACAAAACTGACATGTCAGGTTCTATGTACAAAATTGATGCTGATGAAGCATCTTGGAACTCAGACAAGCACTTCGAAGACGGCAACACTGGTCACCGTCCTGGTGTTAAAGGCGGTTACTTCCCAGTAGCTCCAGTTGACTCTTCACAAGACCTTCGCTCAGCAATGTGTCTAGTGCTTGAAGAAATGGGTCAAACTGTTGAAGCTCACCACCACGAAGTAGCTACAGCCGGTCAGAACGAAATCGCAACTAAATTCAACTCAATCGTTGAAAAAGCTGATGAAACTCAAGTTCTTAAGTATGTTGTTCACAACGTAGCTCACGCTTACGGTAAAACAGCTACTTTCATGCCTAAGCCAGTTGTTGGTGATAACGGTAGCGGTATGCACGTTCACCAATCAATTTGGAAAGACGGCGAAAACTTATTTGCTGGCGACCTGTATGGCGGTCTATCTGAAACTGCATTGTTCTACATTGGCGGTATCATCAAGCACGCTAAAGCGATTAACGCTTTTGCTAACGCTTCAACTAACTCTTACAAGCGTCTAGTACCTGGTTTCGAAGCACCTGTTATGCTTGCTTACTCAGCACGTAACCGTTCAGCGTCTATCCGTATTCCTGTAGTACCATCGCCTAAAGCACGTCGTATTGAAGTACGTTTCCCTGACCCAACAGCTAACCCATACCTAGCATTCTCTGCAATGTTGATGGCTGGCCTTGACGGGATCAAAAACAAAATCCACCCTGGCGACGCTATGGACAAGGATTTGTACGACCTACCTGCAGAAGAAGCAGCTGAAATCCCACAAGTGGCAACTTCACTTGAAAATGCACTAGCTAACCTAGATGCTGACCGTGAATTCTTAACTGCTGGCGGCGTATTCAGCGACGATTACATCGATTCTTACATCGCATTGAAATCTGCTGACGTTGAGCGCATCAACATGACAACTCACCCACTTGAGTTTGAATTGTACTACAGCGTATAAACAAAACGTTACACGGCTTAAAAAACCCGCTTTAAAGCGGGTTTTTTTATTGCTTTTCAATACTTTTTTGCCCACCTTTAGCAAATTGAATGGAGGATTTATCAATGAGCAAATGGTTTGCTTTAGCTTTATTAATCTGTGGCACTATTTTTGGCGTCCAAGCTGCTGACAAAATTTACCAGTGGGTAGACGAAAATGGCGTAACGCATTTCTCAGACCGCCCGCAAGTTGGCGCCACTGAACTCAAAGTTGATGTAGCTCCTCCGGCTACCGACGGCCCCATTGTTACGCCACGCACTCCAATTAAAAAGAAACAAAAACCTATTCAGTATCAAGTTAACATCACTAGCCCGAGCCATGAGCAAACCATTCGAGATAACGAAGGAAAGATCTCAATTAGTGCTAGCTCTACCCCGCTTCCGTTAAACAGCATGGGCTACAAATTGGTGCTTGATGGCGTCCCTCAAGGGCAAATCACTAAAATGGGTAGTTTCCAACTCACCAACATTGATCGCGGTGCCCATACAATACAGGTGCAGCTAGTTGATGATTCAGGCAAGGAAATTGCATCGTCTAAGCCCATAACCGTATTTTTGCACCGCGCTAACGCATTTGGCGCTGGAGCGGCCGCTGCAGGGGGAGGCTAATTAGTCACTCTCTGCTTTTTGAGGTTAAACTCAGTGCAGAAGCACCAAAATGGTGCGCATCATTCAGGAGAGAGTAGTGTTAGATATTTCTGGGCTCGAGCGCTTAGTATTGGAAAATCAAGTTACTGCCATAGTGCTGCTTGATGCGGAGCTAAAGATTCAATACGTTAATGCTTCAGCTGAACAACTACTCGGTCAAAGTGCTAAGCGGCTAATTGATGAGCCGCTTGCTACTCAAGTAAAACATAGCTCATTGGATCTGAGTAAATTGGATACTGTGTGTAGCTCTGGACAAAGCTTCACAGATAATGAGGTGACACTGGTTTTCGATAGCCACCATGCGCTGGTTGAGTTATCAGCCACACGTATCTACAGCCAAAATAAAAATTTACTCATGCTGGAAATGCGCGCCATTGGCCAGCAAAAGAAGATCTCTCAAGAACTTTATCAACACGCCCAGCAACAAGCAGCCAAAGAACTGGTTCGCGGCTTAGCTCATGAAATTAAAAACCCGCTTGGTGGCTTGCGTGGCGCGGCACAGTTGCTAGAAAAAGAGCTGGTTAACCCAGAGCTCAAAGAATTCACCGGCATTATTATCGAGCAAGCTGACCGCTTAAGAAAGCTAGTTGATCGCTTGCTCGGCCCACAGCGCCCAGGCTTACATCAACTGCATAATGTGCATTCTGTGCTCGAGAAGGTACGCCAACTGGTTAAACTTGATCTACCAGCAGGTATTAGTATTGAGCGCGATTACGATCCAAGCATTCCTGATTTTGAAATGGATCATGAACAACTACTGCAGGCTTTCCTCAATATCGTACAAAATGCCGTTCAAGCTTTAGAAGAGAAAGGCGGTAATATTAATATTATTACCCGCACCGCTCATCAAGCCACTATTGCCGGCCAGCGCTTTAAATTAGCGGCAGAAATCCGAATTATCGACAATGGACCAGGCATTCCAATCGAACTGCTCGACACACTATTCTACCCCATGGTGACAGGTCGAGAAGGTGGTACCGGTTTAGGGTTGTCGATTGCACAAAATTTAATTAATCAGCATAAAGGGAAGATTGAATGTGCCAGTTGGCCAGGTCATACCGAATTTACCATTCACCTTCCTCTCAGACGTTAAGGAAGTACTAACATGGCAGCAACAATATGGGTCGTTGATGACGACAGCTCCATTCGGTGGGTGTTAGAAAAAGCGTTAAAAACTGCGGGTTACGACTGCTTGAGTTTCGCCGACGGCGAAATGATGCTTCAGCAGTTAGATTATGAACAACCCGACGTAGTGATATCAGACATTCGCATGCCTGGTATGGACGGTTTAAGCTTACTAGAAAAGATACAAAGCCATTTCCCTGAGATGCCGGTTATTATTATGACCGCCCACTCAGACTTAGATAGCGCGGTAAACGCTTACCAACGTGGCGCATTTGAGTACTTGCCAAAACCTTTTGATATCGATGAAGCGGTGGCCTTAACCGAACGAGCAGTAACGGTTTCTCGAGAACAGAAAGGTAACAAAGCGAACAACAAACCTAGTTCGCCAGCGCCAGAAATCATCGGTGAAGCACCGGCGATGCAGGAAGTATTTCGCGCCATTGGTCGTTTATCACGCTCAAGTATTTCGGTGCTGATTAACGGGCAATCAGGTACCGGTAAAGAGTTGGTAGCCCACGCTTTACATAAACATAGCCCTCGCGCTAGCGGCAGCTTTATTGCGTTAAACATGGCGGCTATTCCTAAAGATCTTATTGAATCAGAGCTATTTGGTCATGAAAAAGGCGCTTTTACTGGTGCTAACAACATCCGCCATGGCCGTTTTGAGCAAGCCAATGGTGGTACTCTATTTTTGGATGAAATTGGCGACATGCCGCTGGATATTCAAACCCGCTTGTTGCGCGTTCTAGCCGACGGACAGTTCTACCGAGTGGGCGGCCATTCACCAGTGCAAGTTGATGTACGAATCATCGCTGCAACCCACCAAAATCTTGAGAAAAAAGTAGCCGAAGGCGATTTCCGAGAAGACTTATTCCACCGCCTAAACGTAATTCGTATTCACTTACCGTCGTTATGTGAGCGCCGTGAAGACATTCCGGCTTTAGCTAAGCACTTCTTAGAAATAGCCGCAAAAGAATTGAACGTAGAAAGCAAATTACTACACAAAGATACCCAACGCTTTATGATGCAGTTAGCGTGGCCAGGTAACGTTAGGCAACTAGAAAACGTTTGTCGTTGGTTAACGGTAATGGCCAGTGGCCAAGAGGTGCTGCCAGCAGACCTACCGCCAGAGTTGAGCCAACCAGTAGCGGCAGAAACAGGTGAGACAGCCGATGCTAATTGGCGTTCGCTGTTAAAAAGCTGGGTTTCTCAGCAACTAGTTTCCGGCCAAATAGACATTCTTGGTGAAGCGATGCCCGACTTTGAGCGCATCATGCTAACTACCGCCTTAGAACATACCCATGGCCATAAGCAAGAAGCAGCCAGACTGCTTGGTTGGGGGCGTAATACCCTTACCCGTAAACTTAAAGAGCTAGACGTAGAAGCCTAGAGCGCGACTAGCAGCAAAAAGGAGAACAATCAGTTCTCCTTTTTTGTGGGCACAGTTTATAGCACTTCAGCTGTTAAGCCTCCACCAAAGGCGCACTTTTATAGCTGCAGGATTTTTGCGGACAGACTTCTCGCTTACCAGCTGCTGTTTTCTTTATAACCAATAGCTCCCAACCACAATCCGGGCAAGGCTTGGCGATAGGCTGGTCATTCACCGCATAAGAGCATTTAGGGTAAGCGTTGCAGGCGTAAAAGGTTTTACCATAGCGGGATTGCCTGGCCGCTAACTTGCCTTTATTGCATGAAGGGCAGTTTATTTCAGGTGTGCTTTGTGCCTGCGGTTGAGCCGATTCAATATGCTGACAGCTAGGAAAAGCACTACAGCCAATGAACATGCCGTAACGCCCTTGGCGCAGCATTAACTCTTCACCACATTCTGGACACTCGGTCCCAGGCAGCACTTTATCTAAAGAATGATCTTGCTGATGCAAGGCACGGCTATAATCACAACTCGGATATTGGCTGCAACCTAAAAACGGTCCAGATTTACTATTTCGATGCTGCAGTTCACCACCGCATTTGGGACAAACATCGTATTCTTTTTCTAAGGCGTGTTCGTGGGCAGAAAATAACTTTGGATCTATCTTTGACATGCTGACACCTCGTTAAACTTTGCTAAGCATAACAAAATGGCGCGAATAGGCTATTGATTCGACGCAAGCACCGCTTTTATCGAAGCAATAATCGGTGCACGGCCTTAATTGCAGCGCACCTTTTATCGTTGAGTCAGTATTTAGTGCAGCGGACCATCACCCAAATCGAATAATAACTCTTCCATTTGCTGATAAGCCGACTCACTGCCCGGAACATTAAATAGCACCATTAAAATGACCCATTTTAAATCTTCCAGTTCTAACTCTGGTCCATCAAGTTCCATTACGCGGTCAATCACCATTTCACGGGTTTCCGCGTTAAGTACCTTCATCTGCTCTAAGAACAGTAAAAAGCCTCGGCACGGTACATCCAACTTGGCAATTTCTGGTGCGGTATACACCCGTAATGAGGGAATCTCCGAAGGATTTAAATAAGGCTGTTTGTCGCTATCTTGCAAGGCTGCAAGCTGCTCCAACCAATCTAGTGCCTTATAGATTTCTTCTTTATGAAACCCTGCGCGACTAAGCTCTTCTGTAAGCTCATCGTGATCCATCAACAGCTCTACATCACTATGAATGTAGGTTTCGAACAGATACATGAGGATATCAAACATAGTTAGTTCCTCCTCAGCTTGACGTAACCACCTGGCACAACGGCCACAACACCCAATATCTCTAACTCAGTTAACTGAGCCAGTACAGCATCAACAGGTTGTTGAGTGCTTAAGACTAAATCATCAATTGTTGTAGTCTCATAAGCTACGTTATCCAACAATTGCCGATAAGGCAAATCTTGTTCTTGCATATTTTGCTCCACCGCATGCAACGGTAAAGCTGTTTGCCCAGAAAAAACACCCAACTCTTCTATTATATCGACCGGGCAAGTCACCAATTTAGCTCCTTGTTGAATCAAATGATGACAACCGGCATGCAAGGGATCATCAATAGAACCCGGTATAGCAAATACATCACGGCCTTGTTCAACGGCGTAATTCGCAGTCAGTAAGGAGCCACTGGGTAACCCCGCTTGCACCACTAAGGTTGCCAAACTTAAGCCACTAATAATGCGATTACGTCTTGGAAAATGATTGGCTTTGGCGGCGGTACCGGGCCAAAACTCGCTCACTATTGCACCCTGCTCGCTAATTTGATGCGCTAGCGCCTGATGTCGTTTAGGGTAAACCCTATCCAAGCCCGTTGCCACCACAGCAATAGTGGCATCAGCTCTAGCTAACAGCGCCCCTTTATGAGCCGCGGCATCAATTCCCAACGCCATACCACTAGTAATGGTGATTCCTTGCTCTGCAAGTTGCTGAGCAAAACGCTTGGCATGATTTAAACCCGAAACACTAGCATGACGACTACCGACTATTGCTAGCTGAGGTTTATCTAATAGTGCGGGATTACCACGTACAAATAGCAACAGAGGCGGGCGTTGGATATTGCGTAAGCATTCCGGGTAGCGAGGATCAAAACACCCCAATAAATGGCAATCGTCTTGTTCAAGCCAGGTGAGTGCTTGATCAATGCGCGCCTGTTTGGGTTGCAGTAATGCAGAAGTTTGTTCAGGGCTAAACTGCCAAGCAGCCAATTGGCTAGCATCAGCAGCAAATAACTGCTCAATACTGCATTGGCTTAATGCAGCTTGCAAACGTGCCACCGAAAAACGAGGCACGCCTGCAAGTTTAAGATATTGAACTACCGATATTTTCGGTAGCAACTATAGGTTCTCCACCAAATAATGTGGGCGAAGAATAACTTTGCTATCGGTGATGATTGCGTAGCTCAATTTCTCATAGCTCTTAAATACCATCAGCTCACCCACTTTCTCGTTAGGCAGCGATACTCGTTGATCATCACTGTTAAAAGCGCGGTCGAAGTGATTAGCGGTTTCCTCGTAAGACTTGCGTCTTACTTTATCAATCATCACTTTCCCTGGCTGCGCCACCGCAAACATATCACCTGGAGCTACATTATCGCGAGTACCTTTGTTTATCACCACTACATCGTAACGGCTCATTACCGAGGTATCAGTAGCAGCAGAAAGAATGTAGCCACTGCTTTCCAACTGTTTGTTATTTGGAATGAAATAAGCAGGCAAACGATCTTGGTCTGGTAGCTCCAGCATAATATCGCCTTGGCGAATTTCTTTTAATACCTGCGTCACCTTAAACTGGGTGATGTTGTCTTCATGCTGACGCTCAGACACTCCAACGCCAATAAAGTTAAGCACCTGGCCTAGCTCTTCTTTTGTTTCAGGATCACGGTATTTATCACCAATACGGTAGATACCGTAGTATTGGCCAGGTTTGGTTTCACCACGGGCATACATCGCACGGCCAATGGCAATACGCGACTGCGCATCATTGTCACCAAGCACGTAAGGTGCGCCTTTCAGCATATTTTCATCGGCAATATGGTCATGTGATAAAAATGCGCTAATCGAGGCCAGTGGCACCGTAGGAATAGGGCTAGCCTTTTCTTCAATACGTGCCTTGGGCGTTACTTTTACAATACGCTTACGCACTAAACGAGGCTCACCATCTTCATAAACCAACGATAAGCGATCACCTGGATAAATCAGGTGCGGATTCTCAACTTGTGGGTTGTATTGCCACAAGCGCGGCCAAAGCCACGGAGAATGTAAATACAAGGCAGAGATATCCCATAAGGTATCGCCTTTTTTCACAACATAGACTTCGGGAAAATCCTCCTTAAGTTTCAGTGTGTCAGCAATAGCACCTCCCACTAAAAACAACAAAGAGGCCCAAAGCCAAACTAATTTTTTCCCTTTCATAGTGTCTCCCAGCGACATCCCTATATCCAAAGCTGTTTTTTAGTCACATAAATGACTAGAATTACCGACAATCTACCAAAACCTGATTGAAGACAGAAGTTATGGCTGTACTTGAAGTATTGCGTTTTCCTGATGAACGCCTGCGTACTATAGCGCAACCCGTTAATAATATTGACGATAAAGTTAAAACTATAATCGAAAACATGTTTGAAACCATGTATCAAGAGGAAGGAGTTGGCCTAGCTGCGACACAGGTCAACATTCACCAGCAAATTGTAGTGATTGACGTATCAGATACGCGAGATCAACGACTTGCGTTAATTAATCCTGAAATCATCGAAACTGATGGCGAAGCATTAAATGAAGAAGGTTGTTTATCGGTTCCTGAATATCGTGCCCAAGTGCCAAGAGCAGAAAAAATCAAAGTGAAATCTTTGGATGCCGACGGTAACGAGCAAATATTTGAGGCTGAAGGCCTACTGGCTATTTGTGTGCAACACGAACTAGACCACTTAAAAGGTAAATTGTTTATCGATTACTTGTCGCCTCTTAAGCGCCAACGAGTAAAAACCAAACTCGAAAAACTTGCTCGTCGCAAGTAAGCAACCACAAAGGTACAACACAGCATGACGCCATTGCGGATCATCTTTGCCGGCACGCCGGATTTTGCGGCGCGCCATCTAAGCGCATTAATTGCCAGTGACCACCAAGTCGTTGCCGCCTACACCCAGCCAGATCGCCCGGCGGGTCGCGGTAAAAAGCTGCAAGCTAGCCCGGTAAAACAGCTAGCGCTTGAGCACGGCATTGCAGTTTTCCAACCGGAAAACTTTAAGAGCGAAGAAGCACAACAGCAGTTAGCCGCGTTAAACGCCGATTTAATGGTAGTAGTGGCTTACGGTTTGCTGCTGCCTCAAGTTGTTTTAGATACACCGCGTTTAGGTTGTATTAATGTGCATGGTTCTTTATTACCTCGCTGGCGCGGAGCGGCACCGATTCAGCGCTCAATTTGGGCTGGCGATAGCCACTCGGGCGTGACCATCATGCAAATGGACATAGGTTTAGATACCGGTGACATGCTGTTATTAGATGAAGTTGAAATCGCCAAAGATGAAACCAGTGCATCACTGTATGACAAACTGGCCGAAGTAGGCCCGCACTCGCTGGTTAAAGCTGTTGAAGGTTTAGCCAACGGAGCGTTGAGCGCTACACCGCAAGACGATAGCCAAGCAAATTACGCCAAAAAGCTTAGCAAAGCAGAAGCATGTATCGATTGGCAACAAGATGCCGAATTTATCGAACGCTGCATTCGCGCCTTTAATCCTTGGCCAATGAGCTACTTCACCCTAGCGGATAAAAACATCAAGGTATGGCAAGCTAGCGTACAACAGCACTCTGGCCAACAGGCTCCAGGCACTATCATTGCGGCAGATAAACACGGCATTGTAGTGGCCACCGGCAAAGATGCTTTGCGCCTTGAGATAATTCAAATCCCAGGTAAAAAGGCCTTAGCCGCCGCAGACGTACTAAATGCTCGAAAAGAGTGGTTTGAACTGGGTGCAAAGCTGGAGACTGCTAATGGCTGAACAGCCAAAAACTAAGCAAATAAATGCCCGCGCAGCGGCTGCCAACATTTTGTATCAAGTGGTAGACCAAGGCCAGTCGCTAAGCCAAATGCTGCCACGAGTATTGCCTCAAGTAGTGACGCGCGATCACGCCTTGGTAAAAGAGCTATGTTTTGGAGTGTTGCGTTGGCTACCGCGCTTTGAAGCGGTACTACAGCAGCTAATGGATAAACCCTTAAAAGGCAAAATCCGCAATGGTCACTTTTTGCTAATGGTTGGCTTGTACCAGCTATTCTACATGCGAGTGCCAGCTCACGCGGCGGTGTCGGAGACTGTATCAGCCACCAGCCAGTTAAAACTGCATAGCCTAAAAAAACTGGTGAATGGCGTATTACGAAATGCCGAGCGCCAACGCGAGCAATTAGAGCCCCAGCTCACCGCCAACGACAGCTTACAATATTGCCACCCAAGCTGGATAAGCAAACGCTTAAAAGCCGCTTATCCAGAACAATGGGCGCAAATACTCGAAGCTAATAACCAACATGCTCCGATGTGGATAAGGGTAAACGCTCTACAAGGTGAACGCGATGCTTATCAAGCAGAGCTTGCGGCTTTAGATATCGCCAGCCAAAGTTCCACGCTGGCGCAGCAAGCCTTATGTTTAGACAAAGCACAGCCCGTGCATAAGTTACCACGCTTCGCCGAAGGTGCATCTTCGGTTCAAGATGGCGCCGCGCAAATGGCAGCCAGCTTATTGGATGCGCAGCCCGGTGAGCGTGTATTAGATGCCTGCGCCGCACCAGGCGGTAAAACCTGTCACATTCTAGAACTACAACCAGCATTAGCTGAACTGGTTGCGGTAGATACCGAACAAGCCCGCTTAAACCGTGTTACAGAGAACCTTGAGCGAATAGGTTTAACAGCTACTTTGCATTGTAACGACGCCAGCAAACCAGAACGTTGGAACGATCAGCTTTTCGACCGGATTTTGTTAGACGCCCCCTGCTCCGCCACTGGCGTTATACGTCGCCATCCCGACATCAAGTGGTTACGCCGTGATAGCGATATTGCGGAGTTAGTGAAACTACAAAAAGACATCTTAGAAGCGCTTTGGCAACAGTTAAAACCTGGCGGAGTCATGCTTTACGCGACCTGTTCGGTGTTGCCCGACGAAAATAGCCAGCAAATTGCGGCATTTTTGCAACAAACCGCGGATGCTGAACTGGTGCCAATTAACCAAGATGAAACAGCGACCCAACCTGGTTGGCAACTTTTACCCGGCAACAATAACATGGATGGTTTTTATTATGCTCGACTACGGAAAACCCTTCCTTAGGCTTGCCTTTCGCGCCATCAAGAGTAACACTAAAAAATAGCAATAAACGCTTAAGGTATTGTTAGCAAATGAAAATCATTATTCTTGGAGCGGGCCAAGTAGGTGGCACGTTAGCAGAAAACCTAGTGGGTGAGAAATCAGATATCACCCTGGTAGATACTAACCAAGACCGCTTGCGAGAGCTGCAAGATAAGTTTGATTTACAGGTTGTATTTGGTCATGCCGCCCACCCCAGCGTATTACGTGAGGCGGGTGCGCACGATGCCGACATGTTGGTCGCGGTAACGAACAGCGATGAGACCAATATGGCGGCTTGCCAGATTGCTTACACACTGTTTAATACCCCAAACAAAGTGGCGCGAATTCGCTCTGAAGAGTTGCTTGCCGAGAAAGAAGCGCTATTTTGTAATGAGGCGGTTCCGCTCGACCACTTAATCGCGCCCGAGCAACTGGTTACCGACTACATCAGCCGTTTAATTGACTACCCTGGCGCACTGCAGGTGATGCAATTTGCCCGAGGTCGAGTAGGTCTGGTAGCGATTAAAGCCTACTACGGGGGCCCTTTAGTAGGTAATGCCTTATCGGTATTACGCGACCACATGCCTGATATTGAAACCCGAGTAGCAGCAATTTTCCGCCAAGGACGCGCAATTCGCCCACAGGGCACCACTGTGATTGAAGCAGATGATGAGGTCTTTTTTGTTGCAGCCAGCGACCATATCCGCAAAGTCATGGCCGAATTGCAGAAACTTGAGAAACCCTATCGTCGCTTGATGATTGTTGGCGGCGGTAACATTGGCGCCGCGCTAGCTAAGCGCTTAGAAAGCCAATACAGCGTTAAGCTTATCGAACGTAACCAACGCCGCGCCGAGCAACTGGCAGAAATGCTAAACAATACCATCGTGTTTTGTGGTGATGCCTCAGATCAAGAGTTGCTCAGCGAAGAGAACATCGAACAAGTTGATGTATTTATCGCGGTTACTAACGATGATGAAGCCAACATCATGTCGGCCATGTTAGCCAAACGCATGGGCGCCAAAAAAGTGATGGTGCTAATTCAACGTGGTGCTTACGTAGAGTTGGTACAAGGCGGCACTATTGACATTGCTATCTCACCGCAGCAAGCGACTATCTCAGCCCTGCTTACCCATGTTCGACGTGCCGATATCGTAAATGTTTACTCACTGCGCCGCGGTGCAGCCGAAGCTATTGAAGCGATTGCGCATGGCGATAGCAATACATCAAAAGTGGTGGGGCGAAGCGTTGGTGAGTTAAAACTTCCTCCCGGTACCACCATTGGTGCAGTAGTGCGCGGTAACGAAGTGATCATTGCCCACGACGATACGGTGATTGAGCAAGATGACCACGTAGTGATGTTCTTAGTGGATAAGAAATTTATCCCTGAAGTTGAGCGTCTATTCCAGCCTAGTCCGTTCTTCCTGTAGGTTTTTTCACATGATGATTGCCCCCGATCTCAGGCCCATCATGTTTGTGACGGGTTTGGTATTGTCCAAACTCAGCCTACTAATGTTAGCGCCCTTAGCCATAGGCATGGCTTATGATGAGCCAGATTACGTCGAGTTTTTCTATACTATCGTTATCACTCAATCGGTGGCATTTGCCCTGATTCGCTGGGGTAAACGGCCCAATTTTAAACTCTCGGTGCGTGGCATGTTTTTGCTCACCACCACGGTCTGGTTAGTCGCTTCTGTATTTGGGGCACTACCGCTGTATCGAATAGACCACATAAGCTTTACCGATGCGTTTTTCGAAACCATGTCTGGGCTAACCACCACCGGTTCTACAGTACTGGCTGGCTTGGATCAAATGCCCAAAAGTGCCTTGCTATGGCGCTCTATGCTGCAATGGCTCGGTGGAATAGGCTTTATTGTTTTAAGTGTGGCGATTTTGCCGTTTTTGAATGTTGGCGGGATGCGTTTATTCCAAACCGAATCATCTGACTGGTCTGATAAAAACACCCCTAAAACCAAAAATGTCGCCAGCAACATGCTCAAGGTGTATTTGTTACTATCCATTCTTTGCGCCGGCGCTTATCACCTAACTGGCATGGACTGGTTTGAAGCGATTAATCATTCAATGACCACCATCTCAACCGGCGGTTACTCCACCTCCGATCAATCAATGGCGCATTTTAGCAATGCCAGCCACTGGGTAGGCAGCGTATTTATGTTACTCGGCGGCTTGCCTTTCTTGCTTTTGGTGCAATCGATTCGCCATAAAGATCCTCATTACATCTGGAAAGACGCCCAAGTTAGGGGTTTTGTGAGCTTAATTTTAGTGGTGGGCGGCATGATGAGCGTTTGGTTATGGTTACACGGTACCTTTTCACTATTAGATGCGCTGCGCATCAGCATTTTTAATATCATTTCAATTGTTACCACCACTGGTTACGGACTCACCGACTTTAGCCACTGGGGAAACTTCACCACCGTGTTATTTATCTTTTTAATGCTGGTTGGTGCCTGTTCGGGCTCTACGTCTGGAGGAATCAAAATATTCCGTTTTCAACTGGCTAGCGGCTTGTTTTCGCGCCAACTTAAACAGCTAGTTCATCCTAATGGTATTTACCCGCACCGCTACAATGGCCGAGTGGTAAGCGAGCAGCATATCCGCTCATTGGTTGCTTTTATTTTTGCCTTTTTCTTCACTCTAATTTTGTTAGCCAGCGGCTTAGCCTTGCTGGGTTTGGATCCGGTCACTGCGTTGTCAGGCGCAATGACCGCCTTAGCTAACGTAGGTCCAGGTTTGGGTAGAGTCATTGGCCCCGACCATAACTTTCATCTGTTACCAGATTCAGCCAAGTGGCTGTTGTCTTTAGGTATGCTGTTAGGGCGATTAGAAGTATTAACTGTACTGGTATTGTTTCTGCCGGCCTATTGGCGCTACCGTTAATGTTGGCGGCGATTTCGCGCCAAATAGGGGTTTAACCACCACCATAAGCCAAGGTAAACCAAGTACAAACCAACAATTATGGTTTTATGTTGGTTGGCGCCGGTATCCACAATCTCGAAATCAACGTTCATAATGTGGCAATACAGCCAGGCAATCACAATCGAACTGTAAATAATCGAGAAGCGCCACAAAGTAAGCAACAGTGAACGCAAAGCACCAAACAGCATAAGCAATACCTAAGCAAATAAGCCCAACGGAGAACGACTAAAAGCCACTACGAGTATTTGGGCAAATACCGCAATAGCGGCTAAACCGGCCAATAATCTCACTAGCTGATTTGGCGCTCGCTTAAGGGCAAACATCCCCAACACAATATACACCACCAACAGCACCACTTTAGCAGTTAGCCAATCTTGAGCGATGGGATATTGTTGCAGCATCACGCAAAGCAAAATAGCCGCAACCAGCAAACCAGTATCAATAATATGCGGTAGCACTTTTAACCAAGTGCGCTCGAGTAATGACGAACCAAATAAGGCAAGCATCCAGCGAAAAATAAATCCTAATATGCTTAGCATTGCCAAGCTCATATGTAGGTGTTTTACCATTGGATAGTATTCGAGCATTGCTTGTCCTTTCTGTATTCGCAAATTTTAGTCCGACCAGTGTATTAACTTGCATTTAATACCACAAACCTTTTTCTTGAGTAACAAACTCACAACATCTACTAGGTGGCTGATTAACAAAAGAATAACTGGACAATAATCACACCACAGCGGCAATACTGCTGTTTTATTCATCAATCCATCGCTAATAACGTGATCTAGCTCTCTTGGGAGATCTGCTAAACTGTGGGAGAGTGTCGCCACTATCTTATCTTTTTATTAACAAATGCCGGAGTTGGCCATGTCAGAAGCACCCAATATGCTACCTGCCATCGACATATTAATGTGTCATACAGGAGCCTCGTTTTTAGATGCATGCCAAGAATTAGGCGTAGACCCAAACGAAATAGCTGCAATTGGTTCTGAAGACCGATTAGATTCACAAGAAAATTAAATAAAAGGCAGCATTAGCTGCCTTTTTCATTTATAACACCGCCTATTCCCCCCGCCTAAAAATTGAGCAATTACTAAACAAACTTATACTTAAAAGGCCTTTACAACATAGCCTTAGCTCAATTTGCAAATAAGTGTAAATAGCGCACTTCTTCACTAGCTTTGCTTTTGTTTTTACAGGTACAATCGTTTGGATTTATGCCTATTTGTAGGTATTTTGAACCAATACTTTGCTTTAAAAGTCGATTAAACGGGTATCTCATGTCACAGCTGTATCGAGTGAATTTCATCTGTAACGGCAAAACTTATGAGCTATATGCTAAACAGGTAAATCAAGCCAGTTTATTTGGCTTTATTGAAGTGGGTGATTTTGTATTTGATGCTCGCGCCCAGTTGGTCGTTGACCCCAGCGAAGAAAAGTTAAAGACAGAGTTCTCAGGGGTAAATCGCACCATGGTACCTATGCATAACATCTTACGCATTGATGAAGTGGACAAACCGGGCAAATCTAAAATTCACGAAACCAGCAACATAACGCCCTTTCCTTCTGCCATTTACACACCTAAGCCATGAGCCAACAGAGCCCTATAGATTGGTTTAAACTAAAAGCGCAGTTTGGCAACGAACAGTTGCTAAAAGTGTGGTTAGCAGATGTTGTTAATGGCAGCGCACAAGAAGCTCAACAAATTAGACAAGCCATTGAAGACGGCAAAGTAAATAGTGGCTTATTACAACAGCTTCAAGGCATAGCCGCTTTGGTTTGTAGCCCTGCGCTTAGTACTTGGGTTAAGCAGTTGAAGCAGAGTGAACAACCGCAAGCAGATCTTGAAAAATGCTTAACTTGCTACCTTGAGGTAGTAGCTGAAATCACTCACTACCTCAAGCAACACTAGGGTCTGTTGATCTTTGCTGATGGTTTTTGCAGCAATAAATTAGCCATTTAGGCAAGGCAGTGAGTGTGCAGTTAAGTGGTCTTAATAATCACTCGCTAACGCTGAATAAATGGCTAAGAAATGCTGCCCGAAGGGTTCGGATAAGCGAACTTTACTCTTTGTTAAGCACTTCTTGCTTAGCCCACTAGGCTTCTAAGTGCTCGCCGCGATTAAAGCCCGCTTATCTCGAACAAAATTTCAACACCAAAGATCAACAGACCCTAACTACGCTGTAAATGTCGTAGTTAAGGTTTCTTTACCCAATCGCCCGAGGGAGATTGAATATAAGCGCCACTATCACTGCGCTCAATTGCTTTTTTGCCCGCCAGTGCAGCCACTTGTTGCTCGGTTAAACCGTTTTCTTTAGCAATTTGCTTGTATTTGGCTAAACGCTTTTGGTTAATACCATCCACTAAGGCTTTTACTTCAGCATTGTGGCTAACTATGCCTAACAAACCATTGGTTTGCTCACCCACCCAACCATTATTCTTTGCTTCACCTAAATCCAAGGCCGCTACAGAAAAGCTAAGGCTTAACAGTAAGGCTAGTATCCAGCTATTCCTTTTCATCATGCTCTCCTAAAACAGTCCGCTTTCATCACTAAATAAATCATCAAGTTGCTTATCAACGCGCACTCGAATTTCATGATCAATTTTTACATTTAGATTAACCGTAATCGGCTTATCTACCGCTACCTCTACCTTAGGTGTACAGGCCGCTAGGCCTAACACTAAAACGAGGGGGAAGAAGAAGTATCGTCTATCCATTGCTGCAGTTGTCCTGACAGTTGTTCGCCAATACGCAAACTACGTAGTAGCTGATAAATATTTTCTTGGTGACGGTAGTTCAAGGTCACCAACCGTGGGCTAACCTGCTGATTGCGCCCAATAAGTTTTACCTGCATGTCGAGTTGCCCATCTTCGGCAAAATCAACTTCGGCTGCAAGTGTTTCATAATCAAAGTCTTCTAATAAGCTTAACGCAAAATCGAGCGACGGGTGCTGTGCTTTAACTGCCACCAGCGATTGGTGAGTAAGTGCAATATGCCCTCTTGGCTCCTCAACGGCCAGCCTCCCCGCTGCAATCGCGATACCTTGCTCAGCAAAATGTACTGGTAGATTGCCCGATACCGATCCTTGCATGGTTAAGCCTAGTTCGGGATAAAGCTTCACTAACTCAGCGAGTTGCACCTTTTCCAACTCAAGATTGGCGACATTAGGTAATGCCAGCGCTAGCTGAGCTATCTTCGCTTCGCCGCCCAACACCTTAAAGCCAATATTTCGCATCATTACACTCTGCCACTGCGCCAATGGGGCAAATTCTGTTTGCTGCCAATTGAGGGCTAACTGCGATAAAGGTATGCCGATATCCCATTGCGCTAAGGTGAATAATCCAGAATGCTGCCAGCCCAACCGAGGCTGAAAATTAAATTCACTGGTTAACTTTCCACCGTCAAAGCGAAGCTCTCCCCATAGGGCATTAATATTCTGAGCCTTAAGTTCCCCACTAAGTTGCCCTTTTTGCCAAGTAAACCGCAGCTCAGCCGCAGCTGACAATAGATTGGCTGGTTTAGGCAAAGTGTAAAAGTGCTGCTGAAGCGCAATTAAGTCTTCACCGTTTAAGCGGCCGGTAATCGCCAACTCAGGCTGCAGTTGCCAACGCCCCTCCCCTTTAAGCTGCCACTCTGCAACATTCAGCTGCCATTTATGCTGCTGAAACTGCCAATCAGCAGCCGGCAGTGCTATTTCATCAAAGCTAAAGCCTGAGTGGGAAGCAGCTAACTGCCAGTTTTCCCAACCAGACAACTGCGCATCGAGTGTTGCTGCTAAGCTCGGCAGTTTTAGATTGGCGTTAACCAGTAGCTCATCCGATAAATTTGCCGCAATAGAAAACTGCAACTTGGCTAAGCGCTCGTCGGCTAACCAAGCTTGCTCAAAGTGCTGAGCTAAGGTTTTCAGCAAAAGCGACGCTAGTTGCCCGCTTAGCTGCAAGGTCTGCGCTTGCGTAGCAATGCTTAGCTCAATTTGGCTGCCTTGCATTTCGCTTAAACTCAACTGCCATTGCTGGTCTTGCTGTCTTAGCTTTAGCTTTCCTTCAACAAGAATTTGCTTACTGTGCCTTACAGTTAAGTGCTCAACTTCAATGCGGCTGCCATTAAACGCCACAGGAATGCTGAGAAGCTGAGTAAATAGTTGTTTAACCGGTACTTGCCATTGGGCAGGCTCAAAGGTGGCGCTTCCCTGCTTGCCTGAGCCCAGCAAACAACTCACATCAAGCTCTAGATGCTCAATCCTTAATATCAGTGGAAAGCTGCTTACCTTAAGCCCTTCAATATTCAGCTGCGGGCAGGCTCCCCAGGCGCCTTTGCCTAATGCGGCTTCCATTTTAGGGTTTGCGTAACAGGCAGCAGTAAACAACACGCTAAGCAGCAAGCTTAGTTGTAAAAATGTAGAGAAGCCCAAGAATAGGGGCTTGTGGTAACAACCACCCAAGCTAGATTCCTTTATTGCTATATCTCTAGCAGGAATACTAAGCGCTTTTGAGCGGAATAACGAGAAAACAAACAACACAATAAGCATTTGGGCTTGACGAATTGGGGCTATCCGACAAAAACTTAGTAAAACCAGCAGCTAAGGCTGCAAAACAGGAAACAACTATGATTATACCAATCACACTAAGTAAGTGATCAGCAATAAGGCAGGAAAAGTACTCGAGAACAAGGCAGGATTTTTCGATAAGTAGTTATTCTACAATCAAAAATTCTAAGGCAGTTATCGAGCATTTTAACCAGATAGAAACTGTTACTTAGTACGATTGGTATTACACAGCAAAGCAGGAGGAAGCGCTAATGCCTTGGTGGTGGTTTTTAGTCATGCTCATCATCGTGGGTATGGTGGTATATCAATTATGGCGTAACGTTCAGCAGCGCCGCTGGGACTCAGCCCAACCGCTACACAGCCTTTGGGTAACTGTATCAAAACGCGATGAGATCCCCATTACTCGTCCCGGTAAAGAAAATGAAGATAGGCATAAGCGTTATCGCTATTTTGTGGAATTTACCCCAGTGGAAGGCGGTGAGTCTCGCCGTTTTCAAATAAAACGTAAGCAGTTTCAAGATCTTACTCAAGACTTAACCGGTGAACTCACCATTCAAGGAAGCCGACTAGTGAGTTTTGAAGCTGGCGAACCGCCCGCGGATAGCAGCGAAGGGCAGTAACGCTACCAGTAAGCCAGCGGCGATTAGCAGTGCCCCTAAAGCATGATAAGCCGCTAGTTGCTCACCCAAAAAAGTCACGCTCAGCACGGCGCCAAATAAGGGCATTAAGTGAATGTATTGGCCAGCGATATTGGCTCCCACGCTTTTAACGCCATAATTCCAAGCCAAATAAGCCAGCAGAGAAGGAAAAACCGCTACATAAGCCAATGCTGCAATAGCATCATTAGACACTTCAAACGCGGCTTCAGGTAAATTTAGCCAATAAAATGGACTCAGCACTAAGGACCCAACAACCAGCGTGCAACCTAGAAATGCTGCTCCACCTAGCTCGGCAGGTTTATAGCGTAAGCCAATGGAATAAAGCGCCCACACTAAAGAGGATAAAACAATCCAACCATCGCCTTGGTTGATGCTAAAAGTCGCCAACTGCTGCCACTGCCCTTTCACCAACAAAGCCAATACACCAACAAAAGACAATACAATGCCCGCCATTTGCCGCAGGGTAATACCTTGTTTGAGCCAAACCCAACTCACTAGCAAAATAAATATCGGAATCATCGAGTTAATAATCAGTGCGTTGGTGGCAGTGGTATTTTGTAAACCGATATAAACACAGGAGTTAAACCCCGCCACACCTAAGCATGCCAAAATCGAAATACGTAGCCAATTTTGGCTAATCACTTCTCGCTGACGCCACATACTGCGATAAAGCAAGGGCATGGCAATCAGCATGGCTAAAGTCCAGCGCCAATAAGACAAAGACATCGCTGGCACTTGTTCTGAAATATAACGCCCAGTAACAAAATTTCCGGCCCAGAATAGTGGCGGTAGAACCAGCAAGCCATAAGCCAGTAGCTTTCCTTTCATAAAACCTTCCTTCTCCACTCTAGACGTCAATGACTTAGGGCTGTTAGGGTATAGCATCGGGCTGGGATTTGCAGTACTATCCGCCATCGCGCGGTAGCGCTTTCTAAAACATTACTATTTCATGGATAACGATCAATGAGTCTAATAGAGGCGATTAATGCAGGACTGCATGTGACAGCAATTATTTTGCTGGCAGGTGCGCTGTACTCTGAAGCCTTTTTGTTCCGCCGCGGAATGACCCAAGATGATGTAAAAAAGTTGCTGTTGGCCGACGCCACCCACGCTTTTTCTACGGTATTGATTTTTATCACCGGCGCTTTACGGCTGTTTTTGTTTCACAGCACTAGCCATACTTACCTCGACAACCCATTCTTCGCCTTAAAAATGCTACTGTTTTTTGTTGTGGTATTGTTGTCCCTTTATCCTTCAGCCACCTTTTATCGATGGCGCAAAGCCTTAAAACAAGGCAAACCATCGATGATTAGCTATCGCCAACACTCCTCGGTCATCTGGCTAATTCGTTTAGAGCTTGGGGTGCTACTGTTAATTCCGATGCTAGTAACGCTAGCCCGTGCGGGGTTTGGTGATTAATCACTGATTGCCCCTGTATTAAGGTTAATCACTAGATATTTCTGTTCTTATTCATACGCCTGTTGTATAGATAAATGTTGATATTTAGCCAGCAGAGGTTAGCACCATGAGTACATCCATTTATCAACTTAGCCAAGAGCACGAGCTGGCCACGGTGTACCCACAAAAAATCCAACCTTACTGCGCTAAATATGCCAGCGAAGCCAGTTTTGTTGGTGTGCAAGGCTTAAGCATAAAGTACCTAAAACTAACGGCCGCCGAACCCAGCAACAAGGTAATTGTGGTTTCACCAGGGCGAACCGAAGCCTATTTAAAGTACCATGAACTAGCTTATGACCTCGCCCAACAAGGCTACGATGTGTTCATTATCGACCACCGAGGCCAAGGTTTATCTGATCGTGAAAGCGCCCACTGGCAACCCGGTGATGTAGCCAGTTTTCAATACTACGTTGATGATTTAGCCACGCTTATTGAACAGCACGATTTGCTGCACAATTACCAACAGCGGTTTATATTGGCGCACTCGATGGGCGGCGCTATCGCCGCTCATTACTTACAACAGTTTCCCAACACCTTTAATGCTGCTGCCTTATCTGCCCCTATGTTTGGGATTAATTTAGGCATGTTACCCAAATCAATTGCAACCCGCTTAGCAGCCATTATGAGCAAGCTTGAACGGCAACTTAAGCGTGGCCCCTACTATGCAGTTGGCCAATCTGATTACAAACACTGCAGCTTTAAAAATAATCACTTAACCCACAGTGAACAACGCTTTAAGCAGATGCAAGCCGTGTATCTAGCCCACCCCAAGATTCAGCTAGGCGGGCCAACCAATCGCTGGTTAGACCAAAGCTTTACCGCCATGCAACAAATCATTGAACGCGCCAACACAATCAGCGTTCCACTACTATTATTACAAGCAGAACAAGATGAAATTGTAACCGCTGAGGGCCAGCGCGCTTTTTTTCAAGCGCTAGGAACTAAAAGCAGCGCATCAGCACAATTCAAGATTATTGCTGGCGCAAAACACGAAATACTGTTCGAAAGCGACTCGATGCGAAACCCTGCTTTAAGCAGTATTCTCAACTTTTTCGAACAGCACGCTAATTAAGGGCTACGTCGCTTTTGCGGGCTAGCTAAGGAGCATCACTATGTATCAGCTTATAGCCACCGATCTCGACGGCACATTGCTCAACGGCGAGCACCAAATCTCAGAATACACGCTGCAAACCATTACCCGCTTGTACCAGCAAAACGTTAAGTTTTTAATTGCCACCGGTCGCCATTACATTGATGTGCGTCCCATTGCCGAGCAGTTTGATTTTCCGATGTACTTAATCACCTCTAACGGCGCCAGAGTGCATAATAAGCAAGGTGAAGTGCTATTTAGGGCCGACTTAACTTCGCAAGAAATTGACCGCATTTTGGATATATCTTCCCACTACACACTCCATCGAAATATTTACCATGAAGATAACTGGTACGTTGAGCAAGAAAACGACTATGTCCGCTCGTTTAATCAACACTCAGGCTTTGATTATCAGTTAACTGACTTCTCCACCTTAGAACACCAACACATTTGTAAGTTATTTTTTGTGGCGGATCACGAGGTATTACTCAAGCTAGAAAAAGACTTCATCGAAGCCTTTGGCGATAGCCTAAATATCACCTTTTCACTACCCGATTGCTTAGAGGTAATGGCGCAAAAAGCCAATAAAGGCGAGGCGCTAAAAGCGGTATTGGCGCAGAAATCGATAGCGCCAGAGCACTGTATTGCCTTTGGTGATGGCCTTAATGATAAAGAAATGCTTAGTCTAGTAGGAAAAGGTGTGATCATGGCCAACGCGCATGACCGTTTGAAGTTGACTTTACCTCACTTAGAACAAACACTTAGCAACAAAGAAAATGGAGTTGCTGAATATTTGATCGGCACTTTTAAGTTGTAATTGTCATCTTAAGGAAAGGTAATGAGGCTTGTTAAAACACTTAGCTTAGCAATTTTTAGCTGTATCACATTGTTAGGGTGCTCCCAAACGCCTCCGCCGGAACCCCCAAAAAAAGTAGAGCCCGTTAAAGTACCGGCAAAACTTAACCCGCTTACTCCGCTAAAAGGGAGCCTCACCCTTAGCGCACCAGGTGCTATCTTCACTCCTTGTCAGGGGGATAAACAATACTGGGTTGAGCTGTCTTCAGCAGATAAACAAGTACTGAGCCGTTTTGCCAACAACGCAAGCATCTACGTAGAGCTTATGGGCCGTTTTGCCAACGTGGGCAAGCAAGCTCCACAAGCCGACTACCTAGCCAAAATAACTCCTGATGAATGGCAATACTTGGCTTCTGAAGGCCCAGGCTGCAAGCTTGATATTGCCGAGCTTAGTGCGTGGGGCAATGAGCCAGGTTGGAGAATAGATATTGAAGACAACAAATTATTGCTCAACACCATGTCAGGGGCAGCCAATAAAACCATTACCCGCAGCGGTATTGATAAGGGCTTGCATTATTGGCAAGCCGGCAGCGAACTCTACCTTAGCGTATCTAAACAGCAATGTTTAGGCACTATGGTGGATAGTATTTATTCCTATAGCGCCGAGTTAACCTATAAAGGCAAAATCTACCAAGGTTGTGCACGACGCCCATTCCAACAGAATTTGGAGCAACTTGCTGGCTACTACAAAGTTAAGCTTCCCACTGCATCTGGCTCTGGTCGCGTAGTGGATTTAAGCCTAAACGCCGACTTTAGTGCCGAACTGCAAAACACCTACCTTGAAGAAGAAAAAACCTTTAGCGAGAAGGGCTACTGGTACCCGCTTAATGAATCCAGCTTGGCCTTAACCTTAAGCCAAAGTAACCACCAGCAAGTAAAAAGCGACATGATATTTGACTGGGACGGGCGACTACTGCGTTTACGCAACCCAGAATCACTACAGCAAGGCAGTGCTGGGCTAAACATGATGAAAATGGATGGCCCTCCAGTGGCTTTAGGCACCAGCAAAAAAGTCTACCACCAACGTACCTTTGAACCTGCTACCTTAATGGCCAGTAGCGACTACGACCCTGAAGTTGAAGCAGCCTTAAAACAATACTTTAAATTGCACCGCACCGAACTAAACGGCACCAAATACCAATGGTGGAAGTTTGATCTAAATGGCGATGGTAAAGACGAAATCATCACCTATGTAGACTGGTGCGGCAGTGGTGGATGTAGCTTATTGATATTTGAAGCCAAAGATAACAATCACCGTTTCTTAAGCAAAACTACATTGGTGCATACTCCATTTTATCTTGCCACTTCGAGTAATGCTCGCTGGCAAGACTTGCTACTAGAAGTATCTGGCGGCGGAGCCTCTCCAGGTTTACGTTTACTGCGCTTCGACGGCCTAAGTTACCCACTTAACCCAAGCCTGCAACCAGAAGCACCACAGCCAGCGCCAGTAAGCGGGATTACCTTCTATGCAGAAGCCTTTAGCAAAGGGGCTGGACGAGCGTTAAACTAAGCTCACATCATTTGCTAGCTCAATACCTAGGCTAGCGGTACAATGCCCCTGATTTTTCAGGGGCAAGTTATGACACAACAATTCGACGTTATCATTATTGGCGCAGGCGCCGCAGGCTTAATGTGTGCGGCTACCGCAGGCTATCGTGGGCGCTCGGTGTTGGTGATTGATAACGCCAAAAAAGCAGGCCGAAAAATCCTTATTAGTGGCGGCGGTCGTTGTAACTTTACTAATCAGAGTGTTAGCCCAGACAACTTCTTATGTGGTAACCCCCACTTTGTTAAATCCGCTCTGGCACGCTACCCCTCAAGTAATTTTATTGAGTTAGTCGAGCGCCACGGCATCGAATACCACGAACGCGATCATGGCCAATTGTTCTGTAACGACAGTGCTAAAGACATCGTAGACTTGCTGCTCACCGAATGCGATTGGGCGGGCGTTACCATTAGCCTACGTAGCGAAATCAAATACGTAAAACAACTCGATGAACAACAGTTTGAAGTGCACGCTGGCGGTCAATGCTACCAAGCCAGCTCCTTGGTAATCGCAACCGGCGGGCTATCTATGCCTAAACTGGGTGCCACTCCATTTGGCTACAAATTGGCAGAACAGTTTGGCCTTAAGGTACTACCCACTAGAGCCGGTTTAGTGCCATTTACTTGGCATAGCGATCAAAAAGAGCGCTTTGAAGCCCTCTCGGGTATCGCGGTGCCAAGCTGCATTACTGCCGCTAACGGCAAGCAATTTAGCGAAGCGCTATTATTTACCCACCGCGGCTTATCAGGCCCTGCCATATTGCAAATATCTAACTATTGGCAGCCCGGTGAAGCGGTAAGCATCAACCTATTACCCAAGCAAGATGCCGCCTCCTTGATCGAACAGGTATTATCGCAACATCCCAAACAAAGCCTAAAAAACACCTTAAGCCAATGGCTGCCCAAACGCCTGGTAGAAGCACTATTTGACGAAAACACGCTAGCCAAAGCGCTTAATCAGCTAGGCCATGGCGAACGCGACAGTATTGCTGCCAAGCTAAACAATTGGCAAATCACCATGAATGGCACCGAAGGCTACCGCACCGCCGAAGTCACCCTTGGCGGCGTAGACACTAACGAACTCAGCTCCAAAACCATGCAAGCCAATAATGTAAAAGGCCTCTACTTTATTGGCGAAGTCATGGACGTAACCGGTTGGCTGGGGGGCTTTAACTTCCAATGGGCATGGGCCAGTGGCGTAGCCTGCGGCCTAGATTGCTAATTAATTTTAGGAATGACCTAAACATGGACAAAGAAAACTACTTAGTATTTTGTAAAGCTGAGCTACGCAGCGTGTTTTTGAGCACCAAAGCGGGTAAACCAGATAACAAACTAAAGTACCGAGTTGAAGGCCTGTTTCACGCAGCAAAGTTACTGGGGTTACTCAGCACCGAGCAAGCAAACGCCATAATAGAATCAGAACACCAAGCGGTATTTGGTGAAAGCGTTAGCGAAAGGCTCAAGCGCAAAACTCAACTCAAGCAGCTAAAAGAAAGCGATCCGAGCCTGTCCTAAATTCTGTGTAACTGTCTAAACTTAAAGCCGTAATGGCTAAGGATAGGCACATGGATAAGAAAGCACTTGAAGCTTTTGCTATAGAAGCTGCAAAGGGAATCAAAACTCCCGATGATTTAACTGAATTCAGCCAGATGCTCAAAAAAATCACTGTTGAAGCGGCACTCAACGCTGAAATGGATGAGCATCTTGGTTATGAAAAACACAAACCTTCCAAGTCGAATAATACCCGCAATGGAAAGAGCACTAAGCGCGTAAAAACCGAAGACGGAGAGTTTGAGCTTGATACTCCTAGGGATCGCCTTGGCTCTTTTGACCCCAAGCTGGTCAAAAAACATCAAACACGATTTACCTCCATGGATGACAAGATCTTGTGGCTCTATGCGCAAGGTATGAGTACGCGTGACATCGTGAATGCTTTCGATGAGTGGTACGGGGCCGAGATATCACCCAGCCTAGTTTCGCGTGTCACAAATGCGGTGATGGAGGAAATTGTGGAGTGGCAATCTAGACCACTCGATGCCATTTATCCTATCGTCTATCTCGACTGCATCGTGGTCAAAATCCGCCAAGACAAACGCATTATCAATAAATCTATCTTCCTTGCTTTGGGCATTAACACCGACGGCCAGAAAGAGTTAATGGGCATGTGGATAGCCGAAAACGAGGGTGCTAAGTTTTGGCTGAGTGTTCTAACTGAACTCAATCAACGTGGTGTTGAAGATATACTTATCGCCTGTGTAGATGGCCTGAAGGGCTTCCCTGATGCGATCAATACCGTCTTCCCCCAAACACATATCCAGCTTTGCATAGTCCATATGGTGCGAAACTCATTGAAGTATGTATCCTGGAAAGACTACAAGGCGGTTACAGCCGACCTGAAGCGTGTGTATCGCTCAGCTACAGAAGATGAAGCTTTACTTGAGCTGGAGCGCTTTAGCGAAGTCTGGGATAGCCAGTATCCGCAAATCTCCAAATCTTGGCGCAATCACTGGCAGAACCTCAATACGCTCTTTAACTACCCTGAAGATATCCGTCGGGCCATTTACACCACCAATGCGATTGAGTCTCTCAACAGCGTAATACGCAAGGCACTAAAGAAGCGGAAACTCTTCCCAAACGATGAGGCCGCAACCAAGATGGTGTACTTAGCAATCAAAGACGCCAGCAAGAAATGGACAATGCCCATTCAAAACTGGCGCCAAGCTATGAGTCGGTTTATTATCGAGTTCGAGGAACGTCTAGAAAAACACATTAACTAGATGGCAGATACACAGAATCTGTTACAGCCTCAGCGATCCCGATGCCTACTTTAATATTCCAACAGTAGAGCGCCTTTAAACGCTGTTTAGCTTAAAGCTAAAACCTAGTTGTAGTTTTTGCATATTGACTGAAAATCAAATTAGAGCAACCACTACTTGTTGCTCTAGGGCAATTGTTATTTCATGCGATTACAACAACCACTATAGACGTTCTCACCCATGGCAAACGTAACATCATACTCATAAGCAAAATCAGACATATCATCTGAACATTGCTCTGTTTTACTAAGTGAAATTGTAATTTTTCCTTCTTTAGAATCAGCACCCTGTATAATCCAACGATTAGTGTGATTGATCGAAGCTAGCTTTTCCTTTAGTTCAAACATGGTGATATTGTCATCAATGTCACTATATTTAATCACTCCATCTTCTACATCTAAACCCCAAAAAGGCTCAGTACCTAAGCATTGCAATTGGGTCGCACTCGACGACGCTACTCCCATGAAGCTTAGGACCACAAGTCCTAGACAAGTGCTTAGAACAGATACGACTTTTCTCATACTATAAACCTTAAATTAGTTGACCAGCAGAACGACCAAAAAGCTTTTCTTTAGTTTTCTTCCCTGCAATTCCATCATTCTTTAGCTTGTTGCTTAACTGAAATGCTTTAACTTGTTTTTCTGTACCAAGACCGAATTTACCGTCCGCCAACAGTTTGTAGCCTTTTACGGTTAGTTGTTTTTGTAGTAACTTCACCGCATTACCTTTACAGCCTCTTTTCAGAGTCCCCATTGCTTCTAGAGTTTTAGGTCCTACTATTCCATCAGCTTTTAAACCTACTGATTTCTGGTACGCTTCTACACTTTGCTGAGTAGCTTGACCAAAAACACCATCTTTTTTTGTCGGAAAGCCAGCATCATTTAAGAAGGTTTGTAGCTCCTGAACTTTTTGTCCTTTCGCAAATAACTCCAGAATACCATTGAAGATAAATTGGCTACTTAAGTAACTTGAGATGGTTCCCGAAGTCTTAGTTATTTTGCCATTCTCATCTAGGCTCAATACTTTTTTGTAATCAAATACAGGGCATGTTTTAGCTGACACTTCACAGTGTCCTCGGAACACTATTTTCTTTTCTCCATAGCTACTCTCTATTTGTGAACATAAAGACTTTAGTGAAGAAAATTGAGCTTCGGTAAATTTTGCTACATCTAAACCATGCAAACAAATAGCAATACTTCCAGTGTTATGACCTTTCTGTGCAGCAGGTACTTTTTCTATACTGCGTCCTTCATGAATATCTCCATTCTTACTAATAAAGAAATGATACCCAATTTCACTAAAGCCACGTTTTACGTGCCAAGATTGCATCGTTTTTACGTTATCATGAGCGGCGTTATCTGAAGCGCTACAATGCAAAAATACTGAATGAACGCTTCTACTTGGCTTCTTAAAAGAAAAGCTTCCTGCCGACATATAGATCTCCTTAGTTATCTAAAAATTAGTTACTTACTAGCTCAACTGGCACCATCACATGCTCACGAATAGCATCTGCTGGAATACAGAAAAGCGAGGCAACTAAGCTTGCTTCAAGGCACCAGTAACCAACGTAATAGTCGGTATATTCAAATTCGCACTCGCACAAATGATTATCATACCAATCTGCATCTTCTAGGCTGTCGTACCACTGTCGAATAAAAACATTAAGATGCTCTGCCTGAACCTCTCCATCACTGTTGATGGCATCCAATAAAGGTTGATAAACAGTGGGGTAATAAAGTGTGGGAGACATGGGGCGGTCTGTATCACCTAGCTTGTTGGCGATACTATCTAATAGTGCATCACGTCCCTGTTCACCAATTATGTCTATAGCTTGTTGAATATGTGCTTTCTCTGCATCTACAGCAACCAACAAGGCTAACCACCATAAAACATAAACATAGCGATTAACATTAGCCGAACCGCAAGCTTCACCCACACCACCTAAACACTCAAAGTCATGGCGGTAACACTGGTGTGCTGCGGGCAGTTTATCTGCAGTAGCACTCAGCTGTTGACGATAAGGCAATATCGCCAACACAGATGACTTAAGCGAGGCCATATCGCTGCCATAAGAGTAATGGCTTACTGCCCGCATGATGGCGAGTTGGTAGAGTTGCTGGGTAACATCAACTTGTTCACTCAGCGAGGTAAAAACCTCATTATCTAAAGCTTGTTGGGTTTCTGCTAAGGCTTCATCTAAATCGCTTATCAGCTCGCTAAAATAGGCTTCGTCACGGCGTTGGTCTCGAATCACTGCTCACTCCAGTGAACCAAATCTTTAGGGTAGTATTGGTGGTCGATATAGAGGCTATCGTCTATCTCATAAAGCTTAGTGACTAATGCCGCTTCCCAGCACCAGTAGCCTTTGTAAGTATCTGTATCCATTAAATGTAGCTCAGGGCTACCTTCTAACTTGTACCACGCCTCTAAGTAAGCCAACATCAGCTGAGGGCGCTGCGCAGGCTCTGCTTCAATTACTTTATACAGTTTATTGAAGCGGCGTTTGAACAAGACGCTCTCTGCCACTTCGCGCTCGGTATCGCCCAGCCTAACCGCGATGTTATCAAACAAGGCATCTCGACCTTGGTTTCCAATTAAATCTAAGACCTCTTGGTAGTATGTTTGGCCCATGTTTAGGCAGTAAGCAAAAGCAAACCATTTTAGACTTTGCTCTAAATCACTTTGGTGTAACTCTTCCCAATTGATGCGTTCTTTTTGCTCGTTTTCAGGTAAAGCATCAGCAAAATATTTTTGCTGTTCTCTGCAATGTAAAACCTTTTTCAAGTGAGCCTTAAACAGGCTTAAGTCATCGCCTCTCGCATAACGAACATGCATCAGCCCCATAAATAAATTAACTAGACCAAAAGCAACCTTCATCTGAACAACGATTCGGCTATCAACGGTGGAACTTAGTTTTTCTAAATCCTCTTGAATACAGTCTTCTTCAAAATCAACGTATTCATCATAATAAGCTTTATCTCGTAGAGCTTCTCTTAGCATCACGTTTCCTTAAAAATTCAACTCTAATCCACTACTTGCAATCTTTGCATCAGCATCTAATTTTTTAACAACCAATGAGCCATCTGCTTTGTTGCGAATTAACAGTTTTTCTACCTTACCATCACCATCTCGCAAGCTACTTAAAACTTTACGCCGCTGCTTTCTCGTCATCCCTGCATTATCCAAGCGTTTATCATTCACCCACTTATCATTCATTTGTTTACCATCACTGGTTTTACCTAAACTCGACTTACCGTACTTGGCTTCGATGATAACAAAATCTGGTGGTGGGTTGGGGTGTTGGTAAATACCATCTATGCCCTGCTTACCCGGCGTATATGTACCATCAGTGTTGCCTAAAGGCTTATAACCCTTTTCGGTTAGCAAGGCATGAGCATTATGCTCACCCGCCGCCGCTTTTTGGTGGTTGAGTGAACTAAATTCATCGGCAAATGAATCCGGTGAGCGGCTATCGGCTGGCCGATGAGCAATGTCTCTTGGTCGCCTAGCCTTTCTTGTTTTACTGGTTACTTGCGCTGCATCACCACCAGTATCAACGACTTTAGCCGCTTTACGCAATTTAGCGGCCTTACCGCCGGGTACTACATCTAAAGCACTAGTAGGCATCACTGCGGCTAAACTTGCATAAGCAATACCAGTGGCAACTCTACCGAAACTACCCTCTGGGTATTGAGCGCCATGTTCAACGGCAACATCGAGCGCATCATCTAATACTTCATTTAGGGCTTCTATTTCTAGCGCACCTAAGCCATCAAGTATTGCTTGGCCTGCTTTAGCTAAGGGGCTTTCACCTGGCGCGTAAGGTTTGCTAGGCTTCCGTACTCGGCCAATTTTTTTATTACCCTCTTTACAGGCTAAACCTAAAGGGTCTACCCAATTTGTCGGGCTTGGGGTGTATTGATAAAGATTTAAGCCACCGAGTAATTCAATTGGGTCTTGTTGTATGTACCTGCCCTGCTGCGGGCAGTAGTAGCGGTGAAAGTTATAGTGAAGACCGCTTTCTTCATCAAAGTATTGGCCCTGAAAGCGCAGTGGGTTGTCTATTTGCTTAACGCTTAGCTGCTCTATCGAACCATAGGCTTGGTAATGGGCTTGCCATACTATCTTGCCTTGCTCGTCGCTTAAGCGAATTGGGGTACCGATATGGTCCAGATGGTAATGATAAATCTGACCCTGTTTAATCATCGCTATGGGGCGATGGCTATTGGGCTCGTAGACATACCAGGTAAATTGGCCTTGGCTATGCTCACCAATTAGTTGATTACCTTCCCATAAATAATCGGTTTGCCCTTGGGCAGTAATTTTGCAGCTGCGACGGCCTAAAGCATCGTAGTGGTAAACGGTGTTATCACGGCCTTGGCTAAGCCTAACCAATTGGTTTAAGCCGTTAAATACGCGTTGCTGACGCACCTTACTTTGGCTGGCGAGTACTTGGTTACCGTAGCGGTCATAACGGTAGCTACACTGCTCATCACCTAGCAGCTTGTCACCTAACATGTCGGCTTGTTTGGGGTTGGCAAAACTATCCAGCTCAAATTGCTGGTTATTAGCATTGTGGCTAGTAGCCTTGGTGAGTTGGCTAAGTGCATCATAGCTGTAGTTATTAACTCCCAGCTCGCTATCACTCACGCCTAAAAGTTGGTCACCCGCATCAAAACGATAATGACGCTCAATACAGCTTGGCGCTTGTTCAGGTTGCTCTAACTGCCATTGCTGGCTTAACAAACGGCCTTGTGCATCATAGTGATGATACAGTTGGTGGCGCTTGCTTAGCTCGCGGCTTACTTCTTCACCAGCTGTGTTAAAGCTGCGACTTATCACAGGCTGCTGGTTAAACCATATCGCAGATAAACGCCCTTGTTCATCGTAGTGATAAGTTAAGGCATTGCCGTCGGGAAGCTGAGTGTGGCTGCGCAATCCTTGTGAATTCAATTGATAAATAGATTGCCAATTGTCTTGCCAGTTTTCTTGCAACTGGCCATTAGCGAAGTAGCTAAAACGTAGTTTGCGCGCAGCATTGTTGGCTTGGCTCAACTTACCTTGTAAGTCATAAGCAAAATCGTTAATCAGGGTAATGCCATTAGCGGTGCTGCGCTGCTCGGTTACCTGACCTAGAGAATTGCGTTTTAGCTGAATCAGCCGCTCACTATTTTCGGCAACTTGAGTAAGCTGACCCGCTAGGTTGTATTGGTAATGCTGCTCGCGGCCATCAAAACCAATGGTTTTGCTAATACGTTCACAACTGTCATATTCCAGTTGATAAACCTGCTCGTCACTGCGGGTAATGGCGGTAAGGTTACGCTCTTTATCGTAACAAAAAGCTAACCATGAGCCGTCGGGGTTAATCTGTTTAGCTGGCTGCGACAAGCCTTGATATTCGTAGCTTGTACTTCGCCCTAGCGAGTCGGTCACTTTAGTCACTCGCCCTGCTTCATCATAGCCATAGGCCCTACGCTGACATTGCTCTGGCGAATCCTGATGATAAGACAAGACCTCAACAATATTGCCACGCTCATCGCGTTTGTATTGACCAACCCAGCCCTTTCCATCTACTTCGCCATTGCACTCACCAATGGCGTTATAGCTATAGCGAATTAACGCATCACCCACTTGCTTGGCGCTCAACAAGCCTTGCTCATTCCACCAAAATTGTTGATTGGGCTGGTTACTAGCAGTTTTACTCACTAAGCGGCTTTGCGCGTCGTAGCGGTATTCGGTGACCACACCTTGTACATCAACTTCGGAAGTTAACAAACCAAGGCTGTTGTACTCACGCTTAAGCGATGAGCCATCGGCATAGTCGACTTGTGTAACAAAACCCAAGCGATTATAGCTATAACGAGTAAGATTTTGATTTGGCGCTAGCTCAGCGTCTAACTGGCCGTGCGCATTGTAATGGTAACGAGTTGTCGCGCCATTTGGGTCTGTTTCACTGATTTTGCGTTGTAGTTCGTCGTATTCAAATAACCAACAAGCACCGTCGGGCGAAATCTTTTTAAGGATTTGACCTTGTGCGTTATGCCAGTAAGTCCAACAGTTTCCGTAACTATCAAAACTGCGGCTAAGGCCTTGCTCTAGCTCATACTCAAATCTATAGTGATAATGCTCGTTATCGCCCCATTGTTCGATACAACGCGCGTTTTGCTCACGGCCATCCCAAGAAAAGTAATGAGAAAACCCCGAAGCGCGGGTTCGTTGAATCAATAAACCTTGCTGGTAACGATACTGTTCTTGCTGACCCAAACGGTTGGTCGCAGTGCTTAAATGCCCCTGTTCATCATAGGTATAACTTGCATAGCTTTGCGCTGTTTCGGCTTTAGAGCTGAGTAATTCAACCAGCCGACCTTCTAGATCATAACGCAGGAAAAGTTGTTGGCTATGGTTGATTTCAATCTGGGTTAAGCGAGGAGCAACGGAGTAGCTAAGTCGATAATGCGTATCGACACCATCACTTATTTTAGTAAGCAGCCACTGCTCTTGCTGTTTAGAAAACTGCAAAGTTTTGCCATTGGCACTGCTAATAACAATGTTTTCAAGCTGATGTTGCAACACCATGCCCGATTTAACCTGGCTACTTTTAGCACCAACGACCACATAAGGAAAATGCTGCTGATGCCCTAGTGCATCGGTAAACAACCAACCCGCTTGCTCACCCTGTAACTGTTCCAAACTGTAGTGAAAATTACTTCGCCAGCCTAAACCTAAACCCACATCTTGATGCGAAAGACTTGAGCGATAAGTGCGCTGCCAAACTAACTCACGATGACCTTGCAAGCACACATCGTCTAATTGCAGCACTTCTTCACCGCTGCTCATTACAATGGGATCACCGCAAGTTTGAATATCGGGATGGTCAACAGCTTGAGTGACGTCATCACTGCTATTTTGGTTTTTACCTTGCTGTTGGGTCTTCGAGCGCCCTCCTGGAGCTTTGGGTTCATTTGGGACGGATGAACTCCAAGAGGGCCTCGAAGCTGGAGAATGTTGAGGAATAGCTTTTTCAGCTTGGCGCTGAAACCACACCTCACCATTCGTTAACGCGGTAATTAATTTCTGATGCGGATCGCCAGCCGGCGTAGTAGTGACCAAACGGTATAAACGGCGTAAACCTTTGCCGTTGCTATCAGCAGCACCTGCAAAGTTAGCTAAAAATGCTGCTGCTTTTTGGGCATCACTAAAGGCAGGCTTGTTGCCCACGTTACGTTTGCCAGTAAAAAAGTCATAAGCAAAGCCGTCAATTCCAGTGACTACTTCTTTTTGGGTTCCATCCATACTGCTGTTTTACACCACTAGGCGACCCACGCGAGCATCATTGCACTGCGGTAAGTCTGATCAGAAATATCCAATTGAAAACTCAAACCAGCATGTTTTTGCTGCTGATAGTGAGTAAATAAATGACACAAATTAAACAAGCCAGTACAGGCCGCTAAGTCCCCGACTCTGGCGTCAGCAAATATCACTTGGCTGCGCGAACCAACGCTATTTTCAAAACATTGAAAAGCCGCTAACCAGCCATCCATTAACTCACTGCTTAAGGCACTTGGCATATAGCACTGAGTTAACTCTTGTCCGCACTGGCCACGATAACGTTGGATTAACGCCGCCACTGTTGCAGCTATGCTTTTATCTGAGGTTTGCACCTCATAGCTGGCCCAAGGCACAGCAAAACCACGCTTAGCCGGCTGTAACCGAGCAGCGATGAAACACTCACTAGCAATGCTAGCGGTTTGCTCGAGAGCTTGCGTTGCAGCTAAACGCTCATCTTGATGATAAGCCAGCACTTGAATTGAGCCTGCCAACTGCTGATTAAATAACTTAAGCGCTTGGCGCAGCGCTAATTGCATGGCGCAGCGACCATAGGGAAATAAATACACTTTTTTGCTTTGCGCTAACTGAGGCACTAATGCCAAGGTATCTTGATAAACTTGGCTTTTTGCTTGTTCTAAAGGCGCTTCTGGCAGCAATACAAACACCGCATCAGCATCGACTTTCAGCTTGGCTAGCTTGGCTCGTTCTACTTCATTAAAGCTGTAGTGACGTAGGGCCTGCTCGCCCTTAATGCTTACGCTTGCAGCAATCTCATCATCGCTTAAACCGAAAATAGCGTTTGAATCGCTGTATTCACCAAGCTGCAGGGCCTCAATGTCTAGCTGCAAGTTCATGCCTAGCCTATTAACACCGTAGGGTTACCTACTACAATTTTGCCGCCATGGGCGGTTGAATCGCCTAATCGCGCAACTGCTTTACCACCAACCGTAACCGAAGAGGAACCCGACTTAATCGTATCTGGCGGTCCAATGCACACCAACTTATCGCCCACGCAAGCAACCGGCATTCCGCCAGCGGTTACCGTACCGTTGCCGCCAACCACTGGGCCACCAACATGCGGTACTTTATTTTGCACTTTAGGACATACGTGAAATGACCCAAGCATTGCTACTGGCTTACCCATTATGTCCCTTAGTTCAGTGAAATAGCTGGCGCTTTAAGCGCGATAGAGGTGCCGTTAATCGATACCGAGGTACCTTTGATATCAATATTGCCGCCACTTGAAAGGGTGATAGAAGCGCCACCCGCTTTAATGGTGATTTTGCTGCCAGCCACTAAATCGATATTTTTGCCAACATCTATTACTAGGTTCTTACCTACTTTCTCAGACTGGTTTTCGGCAACGTCAATGCTGAGGTCTTTACCAATTTTTTCAGTTTGGTTTTGTTTGATTTCGGTTTGCAGATCTTTCTCTGCCTGGATGTAAAGCAGCTCTTTACCAGCATCGTCATCAAAACGAATTTCGTTAAAGTTACTCTCGCCACCGCCTTTGGTTGAGCGAGTCTTTATTCCAGACTGCGATTTCTTACTGGGTAAGCCATAAGGTGGCATCTGGTCGCCGTTGTATAGCGCGCCTGTAATCACCGGTTGGTCAGGGTCGCCTTCTAAAAAGCTAACCAGTACTTCTTGGCCCACTCTTGGCAAGAAGAATGCGCCGTAACGGCTGCCTGCCCAGTTTTGCGAAACCCGAATCCAACACGAGCTGTTGCTGTCACTTTTGCCTTCGCGATCCCAGTGGAATAGCACCTTAATACGGCCATATTTATCTACATGGATCTCTTCACCCGGATCACCCGTCACCAAGGCTGTTTGGGCGCCATGAATCACCGGCCGAGCCGTGGTTTGGGATGGTCTGAACAATACGTCAGCCGGGATGCAAGAGAACTGATTGTGTAGCACTTGGCCGCTGTTTTTAGCTGCGCCAGTTTGGCTGGTAATGGCAACACTTAAACTAAGTTGAGTTATTAAGTAGCTTTTCCCTACCTGAGCGGGATCTTCATGTGATTTAAAACCAAAGTACTGACCAGCGCTAAAAGTAGCGCAAGTACTGCCACCTCGGCACACTAAGGCATCTCGCTGCATTGCTTCTAAAGCTACGTTGGCAGCATTTTGCAAAACAGGGTTAAATTCGGAACCGGCATAATACTCAAACACTTCGCCATTTTGCTGTTGTTTGGTTAACGCCGTATTTTGCTGTTCACCCTTTGGTTTTGCGCTTGGTTTTATAAAGTCGTAACCGCCTTTACTCGCAATACCCGGAGTGATGTTTAGGTTACCACTCCAAGAGAACACGTGAGATTCTGACAATGAGCCGGTGGTAAAGGCTACTTTGCTTTCTTCTGCTTCGCGGTAGGCACTCAAAGCATCAGCCAATACAACACTGTGCTTGGCCTTGCTGTGTTCAATAATGTAAAAGATGCCTGCTTCTTCAAGCAAACGATGCACAAAGGCAAAGTCACTTTCGTTGTATTGAACTTTGTAACCCAAAGTTGGGTAACTGCCCTTAAGTTCACTTTTTACTTGCACGCCGTGTTCTGCAAAAATCTTTTTTACGATTTCGTCAGCGCTTAAGCTTTGAAAAATTCGGCAATTACTTCGCTGCTTAAGAAAGTGTAAATTCGACACGATCTGTAGTTGGTAATCTTGGTATTTTTCGCCTTCTGCTTCACTAGGAACACGACTGCCTAGAGAAGTAATACTGGCAACAACGCCATTAAAAAAACGGGTAACACTGGCTTTACCTTTTAGATAATCTAAATTAATGGTAACCGGTTTTCCAATAACGTCGGACTCAGATATTATCTGTCCATTTGTATAACAATAAACATTAATAGAGAAAGGTGAAGATATACCTTCCTGAATATCAAACTGAGTAAGATGTAATACATCTTTACCCAATGGTGTTTCTATTTGAATGATATTCTTACTTTGACTTGCCTTTTCCATATGCTTCATGTTCACGCTAGTAAAAAAATAAGCGGGATAGATTAACTACCCCGCAGAAAGCCAATTACATTTGTTGGCCTTTAACACCGCTGTAACCGTAAACAAGCGGAGCTTGAACATTGTTTTGGTCATCGGTAGGTGTAACAGTCATCATCATTTCTGTGTAAGAAATAGTGATGTTTTCAACTGGGCGGTCATCTTGAATTGATACTGAGTAGCTAGAAATCATTGCGTCAGTCAGTTCAATTTTCATGATTTCTTCGATTTTCTCACCTTGCTTAGTAATGTGGAAAACCGCTGGCTTACCCTTACCAATAGTGGCTTCTTTGAAAAGATCTGGAGAAGCTTTATCTTGCATTTTAGTGATGTTGATGTCACATAAACGCGTTGCACTCGCTTCACGATCTTGAGCAGTACCAGTGTGTGAAGAGATTTCACGTGCTACTGACCAGTCTACAGACAAAAGAGTAATTAAGTCTTTGTACTGTTCAGCTGTCGCTTCACCCTTGATATCACCGTACTTCAAATAAGTATTCGCTTGCATGCTAATTTCCTTTAGCTAATTAAGTAAAAATAACCCTGATGGGTAGTTTTAATGCAGCGTTTTAACACGCGCAATTTTATTAGTCGAAACCGTAAAACAATTTAATAAATGTCAAAAACATCGAAAACTGAATAACAATCACAACCCAATTAAGTGGTACATTATAAATATTTTAATCAATAGTGAAAACACTAATTACAACATTTCGACACAATAAGTATCTTCAACTAAATCTACGCTAATTTTCTCTATATTAAGACGTTGAGACATGGCTTCTAATACCTTATTAGAGATCACAGGCAACAATTCATTTTGAATATTATTTTGAATTGCCCTTGCGCCAACATCAGCATTTTGAGACTGGCTGTTTAGGTGTTCGATGACAGCTTCAGAAAAACTCAATTCTGCTTGGTGATTTCGAGCAAATCGCTGCTCAACTCTACCCAGCTGTAAACGCACAATTTGATTTAGCGTGTCGCGGTTAAGTGGCACAAATGGGATGAGGTTTAGGCGACCAATAAAGGCAGGCTTAAATACTGCGAGCAAATCATCACTTAGAGCGTGTTTTAGCCCTTCGATATCAGGAGCAGTTTCTTCATCTTCAAATAAACCAGTAGTGGTTTCGGTACCCACGTTAGAAGTCATGATGATGATGGTATTTTTAAAGTCGATATCTCGACCTTCGCCATCTTTGATGGTGCCTTTATCAAACACTTGGTAAAAAATGTCTTGCACGCCCGGATGGGCTTTTTCCATTTCGTCTAGCAGCACTACACTGTATGGCTTGCGGCGCACGGCTTCAGTAAGAACACCACCTTCACCATAGCCTACGTAACCAGGAGGTGAACCCACCAACAGAGAAACCTTATGCTCCTCTTTGAATTCCGACATATTGATAACCGTTAAGTTATCTTCGCTGCCGTATACTTGCTCGGCTAGGGTTAAGGCTGTTTCTGTTTTACCAGTACCACTTGGCCCGGTTAGTAAAAACACACCGTTTGGCTTGCGCTCATCACTTAGCTGAGCACGCGCGGTTTGAACCACTTTACTAATGAGTTCTAGTGCGTGGTCTTGACCAACAATTCGCTCGCCCATTTTTTGCGGCAAACTTAATATGGTTTCCACTTCGTCTGATTGCATGCGACCCAGTGGTATACCAGTCCAATCGGCAATAACTTCAGCGACTAGTACTTCGTCTACTTCTAAAAACACCATTGGTTGGGCAACTTCTGCCAAGCTCGCTTTAATTTCTACCAGCTGCTCTCGAGCTTTTTCTTCGGTTTCTTCCTCGGTATTGAGAATGCTATCGGCATGTTGCTTAGCTTGAAGCACCATACCCTGCTCGTCCCGCCAGGTAGCTTCTGCTTGTTCAAAGGCACTTTGGGTATCGGCCAGTTCTACATTGAGCTGCTGCAGCAATTCTTGATGTTCAGACCCCGTTAACTGCTCGCGTTCCAATTGCTCGATTTGCGCAACCAACTGTTGTTGTTTACGCTGTAAACGCTCTACTTGGCTAGGGGTAGCAGCTTGGCTCATCGCCACGCGGGCACATGCGGTATCAAGCAAAGCAACGGCTTTGTCGGGTAACTGGCGAGCATTAATGTAGCGGTTAGATAAACGTACTGCGGCTTGCAAGGCTTGGTCGCTAATTGATACGCGATGGTGCTTTTCCATCACAGGTAGTAAGCCACGTAACATCACAATGGCTTTTTCTTCGCTTGGCTCTTCTACTTTAACCACTTGGAAACGACGCGTTAACGCTGCATCTTTCTCAAAGTATTTTTTGTATTCGGCCCAAGTAGTCGCCGCAATAGTGCGCAGTTCACCACGTGCCAGCGCGGGTTTAAGCAGGTTGGCTGCATCATTTTGGCCAGCTTGGCCGCCGCTACCAATTAAGGTATGCGCTTCGTCGATAAACACAATAATAGGTGTAGCTGAGCTCTTCACTTCACTGATTACTGACTTAAGACGATTTTCGAACTCACCTTTCATGCCCGCACCAGCTTGTAGCAAGGCTAAATCTAAAACATGAATCTTTACGTTTTGCAGTGATTCGGGCACATCATTATCAGCAATACGCTGCGCCAAACCTTCAACTACTGCAGTTTTACCTACACCGGCTTCGCCAGTAAGTATCGGGTTGTTTTGGCGACGACGGGTTAAAATGTCGATCATCTGGCGAATTTCTTCGTCGCGACCAAGTATTGGGTCAAGCTTGCCAGAGCGTGCTTGCTCGGTAAGGTCGATAGTAAACTGATCTAAACTTGGTGTTTTGCCCGAGCCTTTAACTTGGCTTGCAGTTGCAGCTTCGGCATTTTGATTAAGCGTCGGCCATACATGCGCCAGCTGAGCTGGGTCGATGTTTTCTAACTGCTTCAAGAAATGCATGGTGCTAAAGCTAAGAGTATCGTCGTTTAGCAAGGCATGAATAATGTGGATAGGCGCGATATTGTCTGCGTTGTATTCAATGGTGGCGGCCATCCACGCGGCGCTCAATAAACTGACAATTTGCGGCGATAAACCAGGAGTTTGCTGATTACCGGTTTTAGCCCGCTCTAGATTGCGATTTAGATCGGCAGTTAATGCATCAATATCTACCGCAAAATGCTCCGCCACCAACATAAGATCTTCGGTTTGGCCTTCGCACATCGCTAATAACCAATGCTGGATCTCTACACTAAAATGACTGCGGCTATTAGACAGCGCAGCGGCCGCTTCTAGGCTCTGCTTGGCTGTGGGCGATAGCTTCTCAACCATTGATTTTAAAGTCATTGTCGACATCTGTATTTCCTATAATCCTTTAAACAAAATCTACTACGCGATGGGGATTTTGGTTTGTTCGTCCATTCGCTTACTGTTAATGGTTAGCGCGCTACCTTGACCTAAGCCCAAACCGGTTTTACCTAAACGCGAACTAGGCATATCTCGATAACGGGCCATTAGGCTCCAACGAGGACGCACGTGCGCGGGCAAGTATTCGGCGACGGTTTCTTGTAATAATGAAAGTGTTTTACTGCCCGGCAGAAGTTGCTGAGCCCCTTGTGCATTGGCTGCATGAATTTCAATTTCTAAAGCAGACCCTACATCCCAAACCTTGCTGCCAATGGTGGCACTGCGTCCTAGTTGCGCATGTTGCCCTTCTGGATTAACCCTGCTCGCTAAGCTGGTCTGCTCTTCATCGCTTAGCGATAGCCATTGCCCTAAGTGCTCATTAATCACAACCTTGCAGCCTGAAATAAGCTCTACAATTTGCTTTAAACCTTGAGCACTACGAATAGACTGAGCAAACAAACCACCTAGGTATTGTTGGGTATGATTTGAAGTACCAGATAAAGAGTGCAAGGCACTAGAAATAGGGTCTTTCTTGTTGGTTTGCTGCTGACGCTGATACTGCAGAGGGAACTGATACTTTTCCCAAGCGCGGTGATATAAAGAAATCAGGCGATGATGGAAAATATCCAGAAAGTCTCGCATCGACTCGTCTTTCTGCTTGCAACGATCCATTACCCATTCACTGTAATGACGGGGCATCACACCACTTGGCCCAGTTAAACCAAAAAAGTTAACAAACACTGAATAAGGCTGATTTTCAGAAACAGGCGCTTCTACCCGCTCCAAGGCTTTACCCGGAAAACCTAAGTTTTGCGGCACTTTAAAACGTAAGGCCTCATTCTTGGGTAAAGTATCAGAACCCACACCGTTGTGCTGTGCACCTCGGCCAGCTTGAATAGCAACCACGCTGTGGTGGAAGTCTTGCTCGCTGCCACTGTTTAAGGTGTCAAACAGCTTCATATCAGCTCCTTGTCACCAGCCATGGCGGGCCAACGATGTAATACATTGCTGGCACCCAAGTGTTTAATCGATAAACGGGTGAAGCTGTTTATGGTGGTGTACTGAGCGAAAAAGTGCGCCAATACGTTGCCAAAAAAGAACAAGTTAATACCGGATAGCTCTTGATTAACAAATTCCAAAATAATGTCTGAACCGTGGCAAAAACCCACCCGGCCATTTTGCACAACCCGAGCTGTCGCCCGCTCGATGTTTACCTTAGCGATAGCTTCAATCAATACTTTGGTTTGTGGTGATTGCTTAAAATCGTAAAGCTGTAATAGCTCTTGTAGCAACTTAACCGCGTTAGGCTGGGCAAAGTGATTAAGGGTTAGATGACTAGCCAACTGCCAACGAGAAGCATCAAACATAGCGGGGCGAATAGGCTCGCTAAAGGGCAATAAGCAACGGACATTCTTAAGCGAATCGGCACGGCTTGGCACCACTATCGATGGCTGTCCACCACCAAAAGGCAAGCGCGCTGGCAAATTACGGTTACTGCATAATGCTTTAGCTGATACCAACCATTGTTCATGCTGCTCGATATCTAAGGCTTTAGCGTCACCATCAACCACTGCTAAGTAGCTTTCAACACCGGGTTCGTCGTGTCCACCAGCCCATTTATTTAGTTCACGTCGTAGCGTCCAGAACAAATTACCCGCTTGAGGGTAATGCGGTAACTGGCTACCGTAAAACGGCGTCACGTCAACACTGTTATCGTGTTGATCGAAGGCTTCAACTTCGGTCACTCGAACCACTTCGGATATATCTGCATCTCGATAACGAGGCACTAAGCGGTGCTCAAAACGAGCGGGATCTAAACGTAAAGGCTCCAGCTCATCTTCAAATAGGTTTATCACTGGCACACAGCCCAGCAAAATATTATCGGCGGTAAGTTGCTTTGCCAATATGTCTGAATCGCTATCAAGATAAATGTATAAATCCACCTCATCCTGGTCACCAAACCAACTAGGATCTAAATCTTGTAGCTCAAAAAACATGAACTTTTCAGGGCAAATAAAGTGCTCAACTAGCAAGCGATAGCCATTAAAAGTTCGCTGCTCATAAGGCACCACTTTTTCATCATCAGCAAAACCCACCGCACTAATATGGCGAGCCTGCAAGTAGTGATTCGCTTGTAAACTGCCCGGAGAGGCAAACGCCAATCCCACACTAGATTGGAAAATAAGTTGATAAAGCTTGTAACTAAGCTGCGGTTGTCCGTGAATGTAGAAACGCATTTTTTGCACACCCACATCACTAAAGGCCACATCATCAAATTCACAACTTAAGCGCAGTTTTATTACCGCTGCAGCATTGTTTTGAAAGTTAGGGCGTGGCGCTTTAAAAGGCGCGCCTTCAAAGCTCGCTTGAGTAACTTCTACTGGCCACATTTCGGTATCGTAGCAAGTATTAAAACGACAACTTTTGTAACCCGGCACTTGAGTTTCTAACTCGGTGCCTTTGGGGATCATTAAGCTATAGTCAGTAACATTTTGGGTGCTCATTTTGATTACCGACATCGACGGAATTGGCGCGTGGTAATCGGGATATAGCTGCCCTAACAAGGCTTCGGTTAACTCTGGAAAACTGTCATCAAGCTTTTGTCTTACCTGTGCCGTAAGTAACGACACTCCTTCGAGTAAACGAGAAACATGTGGGTCTTCCACATTTTCTTCGCTCATGCGCAAACGGCCGGCCACCTTGGGATAACGCTCGGCAAACTCAGCCCCCATGTGGCGTAAGTAAGCTAGTTCGCGGTTGTAGTACTTTAACAGCTCGTCACTCATGCTCTACTCAACTATTCTTATGCCAAGGCATACCGGTTCAACTTCAGAGTCAAAGGTCATTTCCTCTGGCTCAGGATCGGCATGACAAAGAGCATGAATACGCAAGCGCAATACCCGATCAAGCGGTTGCTCTTCACTTACGGTTGTCACCGATAAATCAATAAAACGAGGTTCAAATTTGCGAATGGTGTGCTCTACAATTTGACACAACATCTCGCGGCCATCTTGGCTGCTCAAAGGCATAGATGAGAAGTCTGGCAAACCATAACTAAATAAAGATTTGTCCAACTCGCTGTACCATTCAGGCCAGGTATGCCAATGCAACTTGGCGTTAAGCAAAGCCTCTAGATCACGGCGAATACTGCGCCGATAAGCTTGTCGCCCGTAGCTTGAATAGATATCACTGCTTGCAGCATTCTCATCCAAGTTATTACTTAACCTGTCGAGTAATGAAAGCTGCAAAGCGGGTTGAACAGTGCTCATTACTCAGCAGCCTCGGTGGCTGTTTCTACAGAGAACGATTCCAACTGAGAAACGGCTAATGCGTCATCATTTACTAACCACATTTTTTGCCCTCGTCCTTGGTAAAATTCAGAGCCTAAAATGGCTTGCCAATCGGTTTCTCTCCCCAGCTTTTCTGCATCGCTTTGGCTGTTTACATAGGTCATTGGCAGGAACACTTCGCCGGAAGGGCCCTCTTTAATATCTAACTCGGCGCGGCGCCAAATGTGCTCAAACAAAGTAGTTTCAGGCAGTAGCTTTAACCAAGTGATGTCAGAGAACGGCACAAAGTAATACAAACCATTAGAGCCAAATACTTCTAGGTAACCCGCTAAGCTGTCATCTAAATCACGCAGCTCGTTACAGTTTTTACCGTTAATCTCTACTTCAGCTGATTGGCGTAAGCTTTCTAGTTGCTGAGCAGCTTGTTCAAACTCAGTTTTGTTGTCACTTAACTGTGCCAAGCGCACTTCCACCAAAGGCGCTAAAGTTTGCGACGCGCCCGTCACCAAACTTGCGGTATCTCTACCAGCTGCAAAATCTACCCGCGATTGCGCGGCATGCACTAGTTGGCGCATGTTTAAAGCACCAGGAACACACTGTGGATGCTGCTTAACCAACAAGTCCAGCTGCTGATCAGCACGCTCTAGCTGTCCATCAATACATAACAATTCAATAAAACTGCTGCGTGTATCTAAGTCCTTAGGCATCACTTTTAGGTGAGCAATGGTTTGGGCGATTGCTTCACTTAATTGTCCTTGTTGAATCAACTGCTTTATTTGTTGTTGCATCTGTTTATCCTGCTTGGTTATAGCTTGGAGATAACTCAGTTATCAGGCGAATACTGGAGATCATTTGGTCGAGCTGAAAATGCGGACGCAAATGGATAATGGAGTAATAATGGCCAGGTTTACCGGCTTGTTCTTTAACTTGAATCTTGGCTTCGTTAAGCGGGTAACGCGCCCGAATTTCGTCGGAGGCTTCATCAGAGGCGGTGGTATAAGCATGCAACCAGCTTTGCAGGTCACGCTCAATCAAGTTAGCGTTATCAAATGAACCAACTCGATCTCGCCCCATCACTTTTAAGTAGTGCGCAAAGCGAGAAACACACAATACGTATTGCAACATCGACGATAAGCGTGCATTTACCGCTACCGATAAACTGTCGTAGTTTTTCGGTAAGTTGACGGAGGCATTGCTATACAAAACTAAGTGTTCTGTATGCGGAACTGTAGACACCGGAATAAAACCGCTGTCAGACAATTGCTTCTCTAAACGGTCGCCAACTTGCAAATTCACCGAGGGCTTAGCCGAGCGCATATGGCGCGAAAACTTAAAGCGAGAACTGGGTAAATCGAATACCAAACCGTGCTTGTATTGGCCTGGCTGCAAGCCACGAATTTGGCTAAACCAGCCAGATTCTTTAAAAGCGCGCAGGGCCACGGCAGCGACACCGTATGCGGCGTTGCCCCATAAGTAGTCACCTTCGGCATCGTTAACTTGCTCAACAAACATAAAGCCTTCTTGGCGACGGCCATCTTGTTGATAGGGCTCACGCATTAAAATATTGGGCGCGGTAATGCCTAAAAAGCGGGAGTCTTCTTGGCTACGCAGCTTACGCCAATTGATGTATTCAGCTTGTGAAAACTGCGCACTAATATCTCGAACTGATGCCAGCTCACTGAAGAAGTCGACACCAAACATTGATGGCGCAGCGCCAGTAACAAAAGGCGCAAACGCAGCGGCGGCTGCATGGCTAATTGCCCGCAGCGCATCAATGTCGTTAGTAGGCATGCCACGTTTGGCTTTGTGCGAGATTTGGTAGTCACCCACAATCATGCCAAAGGGTTCACCGCCCGGCATGTTGAACTCATTGGTATAAATAAGCTTGAACAGTTCACTTTGATCAAACTCGATGGCACGTGATACATCGCGGCAAAGCTCGCGCCAGTTAAGGCTAATTAACTTAACCTTGGCAACCAGGCTGTGATCTTGAGTACCTGAATGCTCTGTAAGGTATTTCACCCCGCGCCAACTGGCTTCTAAGTCCTGAAACCGTTGATGGTGAATAATCGCGTTCACTTGGTCATTTAAACGCTCATCAATGTCGCGAATGGCACGCAGCAAAATCGGCCTTAGGGTTTCCGCTGTCCATGCCGAGTCATACTGTTGATTGTCTCGTTCTAACCAAATTCGCAGTGCTAAATAGGCATCTTCTGCCGCTAAAAACTTATCCACCACTTGGCTCTGGGCACACCAATCCACATCAACATGTTGAGTATCTAACTCAACTTGATGCAGGCTTTGGCTATCCACAAAACTCAGTGGTGGTAAAGTTTGGCTCATGGTCATAGTAATAAGGCGGGCCTTGCGGCCCGCAATCTAGTTATCCGCCGATTTCAGGGATTTTTGCGACTAAGCGCAGTGAAGTAGTCAGTTCTTCCATTTGCAACCATGGACGTAACCACGCTACTGCGTTGTACGAACCAGGCGCACCCGGAATCTCTTTTACTTGAACTTTGGCATCAGCCAATGGGTATTTAGCTCGGATTTCTTGACCGCCGCCCTCAGAAGCATTCACGTAATTAAGAATCCAGCGGTTAAGCCAGTTTTCAACGTCTTCGGCTTCCATAAAGCTACCAATCTTGTCGCGCGCCATTACTTTTAGGTAATGCGCAAAACGAGAGGTGGCCATCATGTAAGGCAGGCGAGATGAGATAGCCGCATTTGCTGTTGCATCTGGGTTATCGTATTTCTTCGGTTTTTGACAAGTCTGCGAACCAAAGAACACCGCGTAATCAGTGTTTTTGTAGTGACAAAGCGGTAAGAAACCTAACTTGCTAAGCTCTGCTTCGCGACGGTCGGTAATACCAATTTCGGTAGGACACTTAAGATCTGGGTCACCGTCGTCAGATACAAATAGGTGAGAAGGTAAGTTTTCAACTTTACCACCACCTTCCGCACCACGAATTGCCGTACAAAAGCCATATTTAGCAAAGGCTTCTGTCATACGTACACCCAATACGTAAGAAGCATTCATCCAACAGTACTCGTCGTGCTCGGTGGTTTGTGCCATACCGGTTTGCGGATCAACTTCGAATTCTTCGTAGTTGAACTCTTCAATTGGTGTAGTTGCTTCACCGTAAGGTAAACGTGCTAATACCCGAGGCATCGCTAAGGTTACAAAGCGTGAATCATCGCTTTCACGGAATGAACGCCATTTAGTGTATTCAAGAGACTCAAATACTTTTTCTAAATCACGAGGCTTGCTAAGTTCTGTCCAGTTATCAAAACCAAACAAGGCTGGCGAAGAAGCTGATAAGAACGGCGCAAAACCAGCGGCAGCAACGTTCGACATTAAGCTTAACGACTCAATATCTTCTGGGTGATTAGTAAATTCGTAATCGCCCACTAACGCACCATAAGGTTCGCCGCCTGGCGTGCCAAATTCAGATTCGTACACTTTCTTGAAGATCTGGCTTTGATCAAACTCAACCGCTTTACTTAAATCTTTGTGCAGCTCTTTTTTGCTCATGCTAAGCACACGGATCTTAAGTGTTTGGCTGGTTTCAGAGTTCATCACCAAGTAATTAAGACCACGCCAAGAGCCTTCTAGCTTTTGAAAGCTTTCGTGGTGCATAACCTCAGCTAACTGCTTAGAAATAAGCTCATCAATACCAGCAATGGCTTCTCTAAAGGTTACTGTTAAGTTTTTGTTCCAACTAACAGTGCCTTTCAGCGCTTCTTCGGTAAGCGTGCGCAATAACTCTTCTGAGCGAGAGCTATCGGTTTGCTTAGTGGCACCAATCGCTTGTTCTAAAATAGAACCTTGCGCTTCTTCAACACTTGGATCTAGAGTAGTTTGGCTTTCTACGCTCATTCTGAACCCTCCGCACTAGGCTCTTTTTCAAGTTCGCCTTTTAGCTTTTGCAGAGAGTCAGTGTTGTTAAGCACTTCTTCTAGGATGTTTTCTAAGTCTTCTGAGCGGTCAACCTTAGTCATCAAGTCACGTAATTTATTACGTGTATCCATTAACTTACGTAATGGCTCAACTTGGTTAACTACCGCAGCTGGATCGAAATCTTTCATTGAGCTGAACTCAAGCGCCACTGACATTTGTGAATCGTCATCAGCCAACTTGTTATCAACTTTAAATTCCAGTTTAGGATTCATGCGCTTAAGTACGTCGTCAAAGTTATCACGGTCAATTTGGATAAAACGACGATCTTTTAGCGGCTTTAAAGATGCGGTGTTGTCGCCCGCAAAATCGCCCATTACGCCTACTACAAAAGGCAGTTCCTTTTTAACTGCAGCCCCTTCAGTTTCTACATCATAAGTGATGTGAACTCGTGGCTTGCGTACCCGAGACAACTTGCCGTGGATACTGTCCATATCAATCTCCTTGTTCTTGATTAACACGCAGAGCGCTAAGCACCACGTTAGTCCTGTGATTCCGATGAAATACCAGTCAATCGGAAATAACCGGTCCGAGCATCGTTGTCAGAAATCAGTTCTTGCAATAGATCTGGCAAGCTCATTCCACTCCAACGAACCACTTGTTCAATGGCATAAGCCATTGGCGAGTGAGGCTCGGTTTGCTTAAAAAACTCAGCAATCTTGCCGAGTTGTTGGATCGCGTCTGCGCGATTTCTTAGTTGATTACTGGGTCCTTCTGGCTCTGCCTCACCGGACTGTTCATCAGATTCTGTTAGTGTTTCTTCAGTTACCGTTTCAAGCTCAACCGCGCTAAGTTTGTCAGCAGCCAAGTAACGCACTGCCTCCATGCAATCGGTTAAACGCTTAACTATGTGCGAACTAGGTTGAGGCTCACCCACCGCTTCGTCCATTGCTGCAGATAACTGCAAATAGGCTTGAGAAGCCGCTTCAATGTCTTGCAGTAACTCTGTGAAAAACGCGGTACTGGTGGCTTTTACTGTAAGGGTGATGTCTTCAAGCTTTACTGCGCCAGAAGCATGGCGCTGGTTGCGCTTAGTTTCTTCTAAACGCTCAACTTCACTGGCTTGCTCAAACTCCCACAGCGAATATGGCTGCTCTTCGATAAGGTCAGTGAGTGGCACGCAGGCAATTGGCATTAACAGAGTGCCTTCGCCGTCGTAGCCGTTTAGACCAACTAAAGGAGCAACACGTGTTACTAAGCCATCTTCGTCTGGGCTTGGATATAAATGTTCCCAATGGTTTTCAATTAAAGTACGGGCAATATCAAAGCCTTGGCGTAAGCCTTTAAAACCTTTGCGGCGCACTAAACCTTCGATTAACCAAGCGGCTAACTCTAAGTCTTTGCAGCTTTCAACCAGTACTTCAGGTACTTGATTGATAATTGGATCCCATTCATTAGCAAAGCTGAGTAAGGGTTCGTTATCCACCAACGCATTACGTTCCGCGGCACGAGCCGTATTACGCACATCTTTGAGGGTAAAATACGTAGATAAAGGCGATGCATCTAAACGTGGGTCTTCACCAGTTGGTAAGTCTTCTGACACAGGCTGTGCAAGTTTTTCAAAATCAATATCAGACAATTCTTGAAACATTCGCTTAGCCTCTCACCGAATTACGACGATTAAAAAACACCGGCACGGTGTCATCACAATGCTCTTCTTCGCTATCAGCATCGCTTTGGCTCACCTTAACCAGTACACAGCTCACGTTATCGCTAGCGCCTTTTACCAATGCTGAATGCATTAAAGCCAAGCCAATATCAGAGACGCTATTTGCTTGCATGCACATGGCTAAATCGGTGTCGTTAAGCTCTTTAGTTAAACCGTCTGAGCACAGTAAAAACTGGTCGCCAGGCAATAGCTGACCAGAATTTTGGTCAACGGTGAGTTCATCACTTACGCCAATGGCGCGAGTAATAACATTTGAAAGAGGATGATCTTCCGCTTCAGACTCAGGGATTAAACCCTGCTCCACCATGTCCATTACTTGGCTATGATCGCGGGTTTTACGCTGTAGATGATTTTGGCGCATCAAGTAGATACGGCTATCTCCCACCCATAAGCAATGATAAAAACCATCGCGCACATGCAGTAAAACTGCAGTACTGCCGGCGGTTTTACCATCCAGATGTTGCTGAGAAAAATTGATGATTTGCTGGTTAGCTTGCAACAAGGCCTTACGTAAACAATCGATGCTTAAGCTGGCGGCTGGGGTTTGCTCAACACACTGCTTAACACTATCAATCACTATTTGGCTAGCAACATCACCCGCTGCATGTCCACCCATGCCGTCGGCTACTACCCATACGCCTTCTTCACGTAAATCAAGCACTGCATCTTCGTTGTAAGGGCGAACCTTGCCAGGATGGGTTTGCGCAAAACTAACAAAAAATCCATCCATCAGAGTTGGACTAGCTACCATCCCCATTGCTCCCATTGACCATCTAACATGGCTGAAAATTGGCTTACTAATGGCAAACTTTCGCTCACCAAACTGCACTCAGGAACTAGCTCAGAGCCCTTAGTCCACCAGATGCAGTAACGATCTAAACGCTTACGTAATTGCTGATGCAGCATATGTTCAGCGCTAATCGCCTGCTCACTTTGCAACACTAATTGCTCGCTCTGCTTAGCATGGTTAAGCAAGGGGTTAGCGGCTTTGATGCCATCTAACCAATCCAGTTCTGCCACGCTTTCTGCCCAGCGAACCACGTCGGTATCATCATCCAGCAGCTTTAATACTTTTTCTTCGCTTAGCTCGCTCCACTTACGTTGCTGCCATACATCAACCGGTACTTGGTTAATCGGTTTGGCCATAGTGAAGTAAAAGTGTCGGCCTACTTGATCAACACTCGGCATTAAGGTGCCTGCAATGGCAGATTCACCACATACCCCAGCGGAGAGAGCAAAGTGCCAAATAGGACTGGTTAGGTAACAATCTAACCAACGCTCACCTTGCTGCTCACGGCTTACCGCAATAACGGCTTGTAACCATTCACTCCAGCTGGCAACAAAATCACTCGGTAAATGGCTTTGAATAAAGTCGCCGCGTGCTGGCACTTTGCCAAAATAACCAAAACCGTTTACAGCGTTACAGGACATGAGAACCTCGCTAAGTCTTTAGACCAAAATGGGTGCATAGCGGTTGTTGGAATCAACTCCAACTGCACTTTGTTACCCTTGAACTCAATATCCAACACGTTATCTTTACGTGAGTCAGGGCGCTGCTTAGCTAAACCATCAAGCATGCGGAACAAGCCCCAATGCCCTGGATAAGTCTCTGAAATAGAGTGACCGGATTTAGGCGGCACAAAGGCTAAACGCGTACTCCGGCTAGAGTCGGTTGGCCAAATAAAGTGAGAGGTACGCTGCGGACCATGGCGATATACCAATTCTTGTTCGCCCAGCTCAACCCGGAAGTTATTAATGTGGCCATCTAAGTAAAGCGGCTTAAGGCCAAATTCCACTCGCGGCGTTTGCGAACCAGGCTCAAAAAATACGTCGCGAATACGGCGAGCTTGTTGGAACACTTTTAGCGAGCCTGGGTCGATACCTACCGAACGCTCTAACTTCCAGTTACGTTTGCTGGTATCAACCGAAGACTTCAAGTAACGCTCAAAGAAGGTATCCATTGTGCCGCCATAACCAAAGAAGCGGCCAAAGTCTTTTAGGCGAACTTCTTCAGCCGCTTTGCTATCAAAGGGGTATTTTCCACGAATCGCGGCGCGGTATTCTTTGTAAACACTGTCTTTCCAAATCGCATTAACATGTACCTGAGCGCCACGTTTAGCCAACGAAGAGGTTTGGCTAGACAGCTCGCCTAGCATTGTTGAAAACGGCGCGGGCAAATCTTTACGAGAGCGTCGCAACGCACTAGTAACCGCAGCTTGGCTGTTGTCATCCATCAAACTGGTGTACGCCCGTTTATTGTTTGACTCAGACAATACTTCTAGATAGTCACGCAGTTGCAGTAAAGAGACATGCATGCCTTCTAGATCGGCTTCGCTAATATTCAAGAAATCTTCAAATTCTGCTTCTACTTCAGCGCCAGGCAAGGCTAATTTGGCCTTGGACATATCGTTTGGTAAGAAGCGGTTAATCCGTGCTTTTTGATTCTTCAAGGCAACATCAGCAACATTGCCAGCCACTTCACCTGCCATTTTAGTGTTGTCACTCATTGTCACTTCGGTAAGGCGTAGTTCTTTTTGCACCGCCAGAATAAAGCTTTGCAGAGGTCGCTCAGAGCCCGTTAAGTTCTTAGCTAGCACCGCGCCATCTTTCGCCGAAGCGTAAGGGCGAAGTTGCACGTCGGCTAGCAATTGCTCCCACTCAAAAACATAATCACGGAAGTAACGCTCACTCACCGCTTTAACCACTTCATCGCGGGTTGCTTCATCTATCGATAAGCTGTCACCGTACACCCAGCTGTCTTCCATCAGGCGTTTAACAATTCGGTTGTTTTCAATGCGGAATAAACCATGGAAGCCGCTGTAGGTATAAAGCCCTGGAATACCTTCATGCAAAGGCGCTCCACTATTACGAACAAATACTTGGCGACCTTGGCGGCCAAAGACATCACTCAACCTAAAGTCAGCTACATGGCTTGACAAAAACTCTATACGTAAACGTTGGTAGGCACGTTCGGCCAAAGGCATACGGGTTAATACACTACGGGCTTGAGCAATCGCTTTATCATTAACCGGGATAAGGTTAATCCCTTCAGCAAACAGGTTTCGGGTATGAACCATTAAGTCTTGGCGAAGGCCTTGGTTAATCTCACCCGGTAAACGGCGCTCGTAAAAAATCTCAAACCAGCTATATATTTGGTCAATTTCACGGTGCTCAGCATCGTAAATCATCAAATAGGTTTTAAGTGTTTCGTAGAGGTACTCGAGGTATTCTTCGTTCTCGACCAGCTCATGAGTAAGCGATTCAGTTAAGTAGGTAGCAAAGAAACCTTGTAACGCCCGCTGATAGGCCATCTTCGCGGGTTGGCCAATTTTTTCACCCTGATAAAGCCCCATGCGATGAACATCTTTATCCACCAACTGCTGACTAAAGCCAGCCGGTAGATCGCGTAAAGCATTAAGCGCTTGAACCAAGGTGATTACGTCGGTATCGGTAGACAAACCAGGTTTAACAATGGCTTTATACTGATCTACAGCCGCTTCGCTGGTATCAACTAATTGTTTGTTCCAACTGTAACTGTTGTACCAAAGCAAACTACAGGTAAGTAAGCTAAGCACACAGCCACCAGCAACAATGCGTCGTGTCCACATTGAATGTTTTTGGTGGTGACGGTTTACCGAACCAACAAACTTTTCTGGGAAAATCACGTCTTCAAGCAAACGCTTAATGAAGTAGCCCTTAGTTTCTCCACCTTGCTGTTTTAAGGGAACTTGCCCTAAACCCAAGCCATTTGAGGTTTCGGCCATAACCCGGTCAATCGGTTTACCCTCTTGGGTAGCACTCGCGATATACAAACCGCGCAACATAGGCGCTTCTTCAAAGGCATTTGGCGAGAATATTTCTTTTAAGAAATCATCAATGCTTGATTGCAACAGATGCATTTGCTTAGGGAATTCGTACATTAAAGTACGCTTATCAATATCGCGCTCTTGCTGTAAACGAACATTTAAGCGAGTTTGAATGCGTTTCAAAAGGCCGTGGAATTCACGATTAAATAAACCCACTACACCAGTGTCAGCATTCTCAGCAGTAAGCGGGAAAGTAATTCCCCAAATTTGCTCACGTTCGTTAGCGTTTAAGTCGGCGAAAAATTCACTAAAGCCGGCAATCAAGTCAGCTTTAGTAAGCACCACATAAACCGGGAACTGCATGCCCAATTGGTTCTTAAGCTCCTGAATACGTTGCTTAATCGCACGCGCATGCAAGTTGCGCTCGGTACGGGTTTGTTGAATTAGGCTAGCCAAGCTAACGGTAACAATTGCACCGTTAATCGGACGTTTAGTACGGTATTTTTTAAGCAGGCCTAAAAAACCTAACCAAGCTCGAGAGTCTTTAGCGCTGTTGCTGTCTTGAGTGGTATAGCGGCCAGCGGTATCAATAAGTACCGCTTTGTTTGTAAACCACCAATCACAATGGCGGGTACCACCAACACCAGCTAATGGGTCATCGCCTAGTTTGTCTTTTAGTGGAAACTCTAAACCTGAGTTTTGCAGCGCGGTAGTTTTGCCAGTGCCAGGAGGGCCGATCATAATGTACCAAGGAAGCTGATATACCCCTTGGCCCTTAGCCAAACTTGAATTTTTAAGTACGTCTAAAGCGGTAACCACGCGCTCGCGTAAGGTTTCTACCTCACGGCGGCTTTCTTCGTCATCGCCATGCTCATCTTGACCATCTAGTAACGATTGCACCGCTTCTTGATTTTGCTTAGTGCTACGAACGTGCTGCCAAAACTGATAGATAATGCAGATTAATGCCAGCGTAATGATGGTGAACAATCGAGCACTGGCGCTACCTAAAGGCTCGGCACCTGCAATCGCAATCAATGGTCCGCCAAACCAGATCAAAAAGGCCAGCGCCAAAAAACCCAGCAAGGTGATTGCCCATTTGGATTTAAGCATTTGTACTAAGCGTTGAAAAAACAAACTGTTAAACATTTCTCAATCCTTTAAGTTTGCTTAATAAAGCAAATCAATCTCTACTCGACGGTTCAACGCACGCTCAGATTCGGTGTTGTTACTGGCTCGAGGATCTGAATCACCTCGCCCTTCTGGCCATAAACGCCCTTGTAGCAAGGTGCCTATCGACATACTGTTGGCAACGGCAGTGGCCCGAGCCAAAGACAAGTGCCAATTTGAAGGGTAGCGACTAGTGAAAATTGGTTGGTTATCGGTGTGGCCGGTAATCAGCACTCGACCAGTTGTAGACTCAAGCGCCCGCGATAGTTTTTGCAGAACAGGGACCACCGAAGACTTCACTTCGGCGCTGCCAGGGCTAAATAGCTCACTTGAGTTGATGGTGATACGAATACGGTCACTCAACGGCACAATTTCAAGCAACTGACGGTCTACTTCAGTTTGCAAGCGCTGTTGCAACATCAATACTTGTTGTTCATCAACTTCAGCAGTATTGGTGGTGGTGCTTTCCCAGCGGGCCAAGGTATTTATTTGATTAAATACTTGATCTGAGTAGCTGTTAATGAAGTAGCTACAGGCCATATAGATAGACAACAGCAATACACCAAATATTGAGACAATCACCCAGATCGGTAATCCACTATTGGCTTCACTGCCGATGCTCACACTAGCTTGGCTTTTAGGAGAGAGTTCAATGTCGGCTTCACCGTGAATAGCTTGCAAACAATCAAAAGCCTGCTGACGATATTCTTCAAGCTTGTCTTGGCCGCGTTCTTCTACGCGCATTTTGCCAACGAAGCCTAATGACAAACACAGGTATTGCAGCTCGAGTAATTGTGACTTAGTCCGCGGGGCTGCAAGGTTTTCATCTAACAAAGTAAAGAAGTGTTCACCACCCCACGTTTGCGAATGAAACGTAGATAATAGACTGTCGCTGGCCCATACCGACTGGCCGCCCCAGTTGGTGTTTAATACTGTTTCATCAATAAAACAACATACGCAGTAGCGAGAAGCTTCGATAATTTCGGCGCTCACCTGCTGGTGACGTAAGTTGGCTTCGTAGTCACGAATTTTGTCGATACAAACCTGACGCAATGAAGCAATGTCACCGTGTTTTACGGTGCAACGAATCTGTCCCACCATCGACAATAGTGCGCTCGCTTCATCAATTAGCGGGTTATCGCCAAACTTTGGCAATTGCACACCACGCTCTTTGTTTTTAGAAGGCGTAATCACTACGGTGCATTCAGCCTCTGCTGCTGAAGCTGCAATTTTGCCCAAATCGCTTACTGGCTTATTGCCACCGCGACTCCCTGGTCGAGGCTTCATTACTGTCGCTTCTGACATCTTATTTCATCCTTGGAACATTAATTACTGGCTAATTGCCCAAATTTGCATTTCAAGCTCGGGATAATTACCCGACAAATGGATGGCTACGCCACCACTGGCGCTAAGCCGTGGCCAGTAATCGTTGCTTTTATCCAATTTGAAATAGTGAAAGCCGGCGTGATAAGGAATTTGTCGCGGCGCTACCGGTAAGCCAATGGCAGAAATGCCCGGCAGTTGGTTATTCACCAAATCTCGAATGTGTTCAACCGGTCCGATTTTTACTTGAGCCGGGAAGCGCTTGCGCAATTCATCCGGGCTTATATTGGCGTTTACCGCTAACACGAATTCGGCGCGTTCTAATAAACCTTTATCTTGAACTTGAGCAATTCGGATACCGTAGTTGGTTTCATCTAATGCAATTTGTACTGCCGTTTGCTGCAGTACCATGCTCATAAACTGGTTAAGCACCACCATCACATCGCCAAATACACGGGTAAGTTCATCGTGTTGATAACCTGGAAGTTGTGGAGCGCGTTTATCTTTACTAGAAAAAGTGGCTAACTCGCCCGCCAAACCGGCTAACTCTTGGAACAACCGTTCTGGGTGTAAGCCGCTAGTTGCCAGGATATGAGCAATCAGTGCGTCATAACGATTTAGTAGCTGCAACATCAAAAAATCTGCTATTGAACTGGCACTACCTTGGCCAGCGCCAATACGTGCAGCTAAGGCCTCAGCACGTTGGCGTAAAATGCCATGTACTTCGGCCAGTTGCTGCTTAAGCACCGAGTTAGCTTGCGCATTTAAACTTGCGGGAATAAATTTCTCGTCGAGGCTAACTTGCCCCTCTTCCGAAACTTCAATGATCTTAGCGATAGCTAAGGTGTCGTAGCCTGATAAGTTGTCACTTTCTAACTTAAGCTCAAAGCCAGCTTGGGCTAGTTGCAACACTTCCACCGCGTCGTTACCAATGTTGGTATCTACCACTTCATGATCAACAAAACGGTAGCGAGTCACACTACGACCTTGTGCCGATACATTTAGTCCATTGGACTTTTCGGTAGGTAACGCCAAATACACCAACTGATCTCGAATACTGCTGTCCAGCGATAACGCTTCAGGCAAAGGATCACGTGTGGGGCTAACCATTGCCGCACCATCTTGCAAACACGCGCTAATACTACTTAAGCCGAATTTACCGTTACTTAATAGGGAGCGGTCTACACTTAGTTCTGTTACTCCCCAGTAGTAACTGGATTGCTGCAACAAATTCTGCTGCAACTGAAAATTCAAACTGCGTTCTTGCTGCTGAAAGTGTTGAGGACGCAAAAACATCCCCTCGCTCCACGCGACACGACAAAAGTCACTCATGTTTAATCCCGAAATACTGCTTATGGATTGCCAACAAATACAGCGAGCTCACCTACGTGAACATCAAAGGTTTTGTAATTAGTAGGGTCGACAGTGACCACTTCACGCCAGCTGGCGGTGTCAATGTCTCGGTAGGCGACAAGCACGCCGGCATAACGAACGCCAGGCGATAAAGAAAGCTTGTATTCAAATTGGCTACCGGGTTCAAACTCAAACTCGGTGCGATTGATTAGATCAGGGCCAAGCACTTGGGAAGCGTCATCATACAAGGCGAAGAAATCTTGGCTATCAAACAAGGTGCGTGAAGACAGCTCGAATACTTTAACCACTACTGGCGAAGCTCGGCCGGTGATATCTGGGTTAACATTGTTGGCTACATGAAACTGCAGCTTTGAATATGGTTCGACTACGTAGTTGGCTACAGTACAGCCCAACATTGACATACTCAGTAGCACACTAAGTACTAATTTCCCTACTTTGCTCATCGTTGTCCCTTTTGCTCTATGCTTTTTAAGGTTGATTCATAAGCCTTGGCAAAATCTTCCATGTAGAAGGCATTGCTGTTTTGGCTAAACTCATTTTCCAAATCACTGTAGATCGAACAGTAACGGTTCCAGCTTTTATGCTTTTCAATTGCCGAATACATCTTGGCAATTCCTTTGGCGTTCTGATCTTTGGATTCTATCGATTTAGGGTCGAGCAGCTGCATAACACCTGCTACTGCACCTTCAACCCCAGATAACAGCGCATACTCATGGCGCTCTAAATCGATAAACGCTTCTTTAACGGCTCGTTCTGGAGGTAAAAATCCAGCCGTTTTGCGTTGTAATAAGTTATGAATGGCATCTTCGGCATTAGTAGAAAACTTAAGCGGGTTGTTTTCATTCCTTCTGAAAGTCGTTTGATTGATGCGACTATTCTCTTTAAAGGCTGCGCGATTGTGTAAGGTATTCATGATGCCATCAAGGGAGTCGCGAGTTATCACGCCCAACTGATGCCACCAACGTACTGGGTTATCCTGAGAAACTAGCTCGGGGGATATTCCCATTCCTTCCAAAAATGCGGCCAGATGAGCTTGCTCATCTGCGCCAAAATACTGTGGTTTAACGGCAGCTGCAGGCGCTGCCGGAGTAGCTTGCTTGGTAGTAGCAGCTGCAAAAACGAGTGGATCATTGGCCATTGTATTTGCTACTGCAGGCTGCTTAACTTCAGGAACAGCAGCACTTGGCACGGCAGTTGGTTGCGGCGGAGCGCTAACGGCAACGGGTTCTTGTGGAGCGGGACTGGCAAACAAAGCATTCCAATCTTCCGGAATGCTGGACTGCTCATCATTTATTGATTGCGGCAATGCAAAAGCATCATCAAGATTGGCATTAAGCTTAGCGTCTAAACTACTGCTGTTGTTTGCAATAGGCTCTGGTTCAGCCAATACACCAAAATCTTCTTCAAGCTTAGTTGCTGGCATTGCAGCGGGAGCTTGAACAGTAGGAGCAGCTGTGGCTACCTGAGCGGAGCTTGGCGCTTGCTGAGCAATAGCTTGAGCAGATATCGCCACCTCTATTTCGTAGTCGCCAATCGCTAAGGTATCACCGTCGTTAAGCTGATAAGGCTGGTCTTTTGCTAAGGCCTCTACCGAGCGGTTAACAAACACGCCATTGGTAGACGTATCGTATAGCCAAAACTGCCCATTGTTTGACTCAATGCGGGCGTGACGACTAGAGATAACTCTTTCTGGATCGAGCAAACACCAAGAGCATTGGCTTGCCCTACCAATGGTAATAACTGACTCCCCTGACGTAGTAGAGAGGGTCTTCTTCTCTTCCACACCAGAGGTAAATCTGTGATAACTAATCACAGATAAACTCAAATTCATAATCTTCCGTCCCTTAGAAGTCTTTTTATTTTTGAGAAGAACCCATTCCCTCAAAAATACTAGTGATTTAGATATCACTAGAAAAAGAGCCGCTATTATTACACTTAATAAATAATCCAATCAATAGAGATTATAATAATTTTAACAATAAAATTTTTCTGGCTTTCTTTGTGTTTTGATATTTTTATTGTTAGCATTCAAGCCTTTGTTTTAGCTGCATTGAGTGTCGGATTTCTTTACAGTGAACAAAAAACAAACAAACACAATAGTCATTTTAAATAACATGAATATTGTTCTTGTATGGCTACAAGTAATTTAAAAGCAATATAAATAACAAGATCTAAAGAATTCTAAATAAACGGTAAAATTTAATTAATATATTTGTCATGCATTATTAAAGTAATGTATATGGCTAGCGAATTAGGGTAGTACTCATGGATGATGCAAACAAAGATCAAGCTGCTTCGCCAAACACCAAGGCTGAAAATAAAACTGCAAGCTCAACGGCATCAGATAAAACCGTTGTAAACAACACCGAAACAGCAACAAGCAAAAAAACCAATGCACGCTCCAACAAAGAGCAAGTGATAAATCGGGTGATTAAAAAGCGCTACCAAATCGAAGACCTAGTGGGTCATGGTGGTATGTGCGATGTTTACCGAGCAAAAGACTTGTTGTTAGAAGCAGCTGGTGACAGCCAACCTTATGTAGCCATCAAATTGCTGCAGAAAGAATTTCATGACCAGCCAGATGCTGCTCGAATTCTTATCCGAGAAGCACGCAAGACTCAGCGCTTAAGCCACCCAAATATCATCCGAGTACATGACTTCGGGGTAGATCAAGAAGATTACTACCTGGTTATGGAATGGTTAGACGGGCAAACACTTGATGAAGTCATTAAAAGTCATCGCCCCAATGGCCTTACCTTTAAAAGCAGCTTAGCGCTGCTCACTCAGTTAACCTCAGCGCTTCGTTATGCCCACCAAAATGGCGTAGTACACGCCGATTTAAAACCGGGTAACATCATGTTATCCCGAGATGGCACCATTAAGATTTTTGACTTTGGTGTATCTCGCGCACTCAACCTAAATGCCGATCAATATGCTGCCGACAAACCTGAAGAAACTTCACCAGTTAGCGGATTTACACCTACTTATGCCTCGCCAGAGTTGTTAGATGGCGCCGCACCAAGCATTGCAGACGACGTATTTGCGTTTAGCTGTATTGCCTACGAGTTGTTGTCGAGTAAACACCCCTTCAATCGCAAAACCGCTAACCAGGCGGCTAAAGAAAACATTACTCCTAGTAAGCCAAAGCATGCACCTTTGTTACGCTGGGGTAAGCTGAAGCGCGGCCTCAACTTCAATTTAAAACAACGAGTAACCGATTTAGACCAAATCGAAAAAAGCCTTACCCAAAGCTTTTTAAAGCCCGGTTTAAGTGTGATTGCCATTGTTGGTGTTGCCGCTGCGCTCAGTTATGGTTTCCAACAAATGGATGGTCAGCTAAAGCATAGCCAACAAGAATTAAGCCGACTACAGCGGGAGAACTCAGCCAATCAAGACTTAGTGAGCTTAAGCCCGCAGCAGTTTTTGCCTATGCTAAATACCATTCCGGCAAAACAGCATGTGCCAAAACAAGCCTTGCTAAGAGACAAGCAACGTTTGGTGATCGATTTTTACGAGAAACAAATCGACGATTTACTTAATAATCGCCAAAACGCCTACCCAGATTATTACGCTATCCAATCTTTGCTGCAGGAAGTAAACCGCATTTACCCAGATTCATACAGCTTGGCCTTAATTGCTGAAGATGTGAACCAAGGGTGGATGAGCACAGTTGAAGCATTGGTTCAGCGACTCGACTTACATTTGGAGCAGGGTCGTTACCAACATAGTGAAGATGGCGATGACGTTTACACGATTTACCAAGATTTGCTGCAAGTGAGAACTGACTATCAGTTTGCACCTAACGAAAAATCTGAACAGGTATTTACTCAGTTGTTTGATAAAGCGGCCGACCAACTTGATGTGGTTGCTTTAGCGCAAATGATTGAAACAGGTGAAACCTTCTTCGCCAACAGCGAACAACAGCAAGAGCGTATTGCTCGAGCACTTGAGCTAAAAACTGCCATTGCTGCTATGGCTAGTTACAAACAAGCTATCGCCGATGAGCAAGAAGCAGAGTTTCCCTATCAAGCTGCTGAAGTGTTTTACCAAAATCACTTTAGTCAATTACAAGAGCGTATCAATGGCCTTACTCGGGTGAAAACCCTAGATAAAATGGCCAAAGAAGTAGACAACATGGCTAAAGACTTGCCCGACGATTTTTCTCACTTAGTTGAAACTCGTCAAACAATGGCCAACAAATACCTTCGCTTCTCTGATTACTTGCTGAAAAAACGCCGCACCAAAGAAGCTGGCGCAGTAATGAAGAAAGCCCAAGACTTGATGACGAAAGTGCAAGATGCACGAGTGGCAGATAATGCCTAGCAACGCTGTTGCCCGTTAGTTCTAAATAACAAGGCTGAGAAATCGGCCTTTTTCATTCCGCTGCGCCCATGTCTTCTCTCATTTCAGCCAAAGCTAGAGCCCTTAGCTTCGTTAGCAATCTGCGGATAAAAGCCATTACCTTTTAATGATTTACAAAAAAGTTACCCGCTAATGCACCTTTCAGAATGTAGCCATACTCAGGTCTTTTAACATGTATAAAAGGTGTTCAAAAACGCGAGAATGCTCACAGCACACCACGGTTAAATTATATAATAATACAAATAATCTGGAGAGACGTTATAAGTAACTAAAGGGACTACCTATGCGCATACAAAAAAAATTAGCTTTAAGTGCCACCATGTTTACCGCTTGTTTAGCATTTTCGGCTCAGGCCCATGTTCAAGATCCGCAGCTTACCGAGTACCGTGCAGATAAAGGTAAAAGCTCGGTCTGGTTGTCTCATGAAGACTCAAGTGGCGGCTTAGGCGATGTTGGTAGCTCTAAAGATAGTGCCTTTGGTGACGAGGGCTCTTCTCGTTTTCGCTTTAAGCGAGACGTATCAAACCATGACTTCAACGCTAAACCAGGCTTAAGCCAAATTGTTAGTGGTTTACCTGCCAATACCGATATGAGTTTCTCACTTTATTACTGCGACAAAAAAGGCGCTAACTCTCCTACCCAATTACACTTTGGTGTTCGCGAAGTGATCCCCAATGCTCCATTGGCAGGCACCGTGTTAGCAGATGCTAAAGCGCACGTAAAAGACCTAGCACTTGCACCTCAAGGTGATAATAAAAAGTGTTTCAGACAGGTCGCGGTAGATTTCAACACCGGTAACAATGCCCAAGTAGAGATATTTAGCTTGTTAGACGTCGACACTAGCCAAGAACTTAGCTTAGACAAAGAACTTGAAGTTCGAGTCGATGAGTTCGCAATAACTCCAAAGTAAGCTTAACATTGACATAATGTCTTCTAATCACAGGATTAGTTAACACTGTAAAGCTTTACGAGAACAAATTAGAGATTCCCATCAGCTGAATTAGAACGCCACTCAAGCTAAAAAACAGCAATGACCAATAATGTCGCACTTATTAAGACGAGCATAATTTAAGCTAGCCCCCGTTTTTGCTTATTCACATCAGCAAGAGCGGGGCTTTTTAATAGGAGCATGTAATAATGCTTGCAACATCAAGTAGCCGCCAGCCATTTCATAGCCAACTGCTAAGAGAGCGCCTAGTGAAAAAAATTGCCGTATTCGCCGATGTACAAAACATCTACTACACCTGCCGAGAGGCCTACGCTAAACAATTTAACTACCGCAGGCTATGGCAGCAATTGCAAGAGCAGGGCAGCATTGTTACAGCCTACGCTTACGCCATTGATCGCGGCGACAATCAGCAGCTTAAGTTTCAGGATGCATTAAAACACATTGGTTTTGATGTAAAACTAAAACCCTTTATCCAACGCAGTGATGGTTCAGCTAAAGGTGATTGGGATGTAGGCATTACCATTGACGTACTAGAAGCAGCACGTGAAGTAGACATGGTGGTACTGCTTTCTGGCGATGGCGACTTTGCCATTCTGCTGGACAAAATAAACCAAGATTATGATGTAGAAACACTCGTTTATAGTGTGCCTAGCCTTACTGCCCATGCCTTGATCAACTCCGCCAGTTTATACCAAGCCATCGAACAACCGCTGTTACAGTAGCAGTTCAATCTACTCGGCTTTTAGCGATTTTCGCTGTTTACTCTTTCCACGAGTAACCAATGCTTTTGACTATTTGTCCCCTTAGGGTGAAAAACTTGCTATTTTTTACCCAATTGTTCGCGTTTTCGGCTATTATCGCGCCCCCAATGCTAAAGCAGCAGCGGTAACACTTTTATTTTTCCCTCGAAGAGGACGCCATTGTGAGCCAAACAGATTTTTCCACTCTTGCCCTACACCCCGATCTACTTAAAAACTTAGAGACTCTGGGTTATAGCTCAATGACGCCGATTCAAGCGCAAAGCCTACCGCTGATTTTGGAAGGTAAAGATGTGATTGCCCAAGGCAAAACCGGCTCGGGCAAAACTGCCGCCTTTGGCCTAGGCTTGCTAAATGCCTTAAAGGTAAAACGCTTTCGCATTCAAACTTTAGTATTGTGCCCAACTCGCGAACTGGCCGACCAAGTGGCCAAAGAAATTCGCAAATTGGCGCGCAGTATTCACAACATTAAAGTGCTTACCCTATGTGGCGGCATGCCTTTTGGCCCGCAAATCGGCTCTTTAGAGCACGGTGCGCACATTGTAGTGGGCACGCCGGGGCGCATTGAAGAGCATTTACGCAAAGGCACATTACGTTTAGACAACGTGAAAAACTTAATCTTAGATGAAGCCGACCGCATGCTGGAAATGGGCTTTCAATCGGCCATTGATGCGATTATTGAATTAGCGCCTAAGCAGCGCCAAACCTTGTTATTTAGTGCTACTTTCCCCGAGCAAATCGAAAGTATCGCCAATAACATTATGCACCAGCCAGTGCGGGTAGAAGTGGCCAGCACCCACGACAATAGCTCTATTAGCCAACACTTTTTTAAAGTAGATGATAATGAACAGCGAATGCTAGCGTTGCGTTTATTGCTATTACAACATCGCCCTAAATCCAGCGTTGTGTTTTGCAATACCAAGCGAGAAGCACAAGAAGTGGCCGATGAACTTAGCTTACTCGGTTTTAGCGCTTTAGCCCTGCATGGCGATTTAGAGCAGCGCGAACGAGACCAAACCTTAGTGCAATTTGCCAACAACAGTGCGGCAATTTTAGTGGCTACCGACGTAGCCGCTCGTGGCTTAGATATTGACTCTTTAGATGCAGTATTCAACTACCACTTAGCGCGCGATACCGAAGTGCATGTGCACCGCATTGGCCGAACTGGTCGTGCCGGCAGCAAAGGCATTGCCTGTTCTTTCTTTAGCGATAAAGAGCACTATAAAGTGGCCTTACTTGAAGACTACCTAGGCCGTAGCATTAATGATGAAGAGCTTCCATCAATGGCTTTGCTCAACAAAAAGCCAACCGCACCGCTTATGGCTACCTTGCAAATAGATGGCGGTAAAAAGCAGAAAGTACGCGCTGGAGATATTCTTGGCGCACTCACCGGTGAAAATGGCATTGCTGGCGCACAAGTAGGCAAAATTAATTTGTTTGATAACCGCGCTTATGTGGCTGTAGAGCGAGACGCTCTTAAACGCGCACGCAAAAAGCTAGAAGACGGAAAAATGAAAGGACGTTCTTTTAGAGTTCGCCATCTGCCTTGCTAATAGTTGCTAACAACTCGCCAGTTTTTCCTGGCGAGTTGTTTAGGGTCTGTTGATCTTTGCTGATGGTTTTTGCAGCAATTTATTAGCCATTTAGGCAAGGCAGTGAGTGTGCAGTTAAGTGGGCTTAATAATCACTCGCTAACGCTGAATAAATGGCTAAGAAATGCTGCCCGAAGGGTTCGGATAAGCGAACTTTACTCTTTGTTAAGCACTTCTTACTTAGCCCACTAGGCTTCTAAGTGCTCGCCGCGATTAAAGCCCGTTTATCTCGAACAAAATTTCAACACCAAAGATCAACAGCCCCTAATAAGTATTGTAATTAAATACTAGGCTGCCGCCTTTCAGCACACTACCATAATTAAACAGCAAACCTATACTCACATTATCTAACCAACCCTCACCATAAGCACCTGTGCCCATTAACAAATCAAGACCAAACTCGTAATAATGCGGTGTTTGAAAGGCCTCATTAGTATTACCACTTAGGTCAACCCGAGATGCAGAAAGCTGCCCGGCAAAAGAAATATCCAACATGCGCCCAATGGGATGAGAGTAATACAGCGTATTTCTCCAAGAACTAGCCTTAATATCAACTTGATGCGGGGGAATATCTGAACCAAAACTCTCGCCATGCATATATGCATAACGCGAGCGGTATTTAAGTTTGTGTTTACTCCATCTCTTTTGATACTGCAGGGCTAGACTAGGCTGTAACATCCAAGTGTTCAGCGAAAAATTAGTTAACACTCCATCAAATACTGGCTGAAAAATCTGGCTGATAGCATTATTGTAGGTGTACTCTTGCTCTAAACGTCGAATACTGCCTCCCAATTCAGCAGTAAATCGCCAATTTTTCAGGCCATCCCAATGCACCCCACCAGCAAAAAATGCGGAATAGATTTTAAGCTTTTCATGATCGCGGCTTGGATCTAACTCTTCGAACAAGCTGATATCGTGAAAACGCTGGGTATACCCCAAACGTCCAGTTACGTAACTTTCCCATACGCTTCCATGCCAAGGCAAAGCTAGCGTTAAAGGTAAAGTGATGGTTTTCAGCTCATTTTTCAGTCGGTTAGCGTCATCGCCACCCAAGTTGTCATCATCAATGGGAATAAAGCCAGAAGGGTCAAAGTTAACAAAACCAATGGTTACCGTTTCACGGTCATGAATCACCGCATCGGCGGCAAAGGTGCCTGCTAAGTTACGCTGCAATATCGGCAATATCTCATCTTCTAAGTGCCCGTCCACCAATGCAGCGTGGCTAGGCAGAGCAGCTAATATCAAACTAGCAACCAGCCAATTGTTGCGAGCGTTAATAGCATGCATCCATGAATAAAACTGCAACGACGCCTCCTGCTTAACGCTGAGTAATTAGCGTTTTCTTTTATCTAAATGATAGCGCAGAGCCATAGAAATGCAGATCCGCAACTCTTCCAAAGGCCATGCTGAGTCTAAAGGGAGTAGCAAAGCCCGCTGTTTTTGATAAACAAACAACCCAGGAAACAAGGTTTGGTAGCTGTCCACCAAGCTCGTTTTACAGTTTACATATAAACCCAAATACTCGGCCTGCTTGGTGCTCCACGCAACCCGTAAAGTACTGCCCGATTTGCTTTGTTCGGTCACAAAGGACAGCTCTCCCCACTTTAAAGTTTCTAACAGCTCTCCCACCCCTTCAGAACCTGTAGCAACTGCCAGTATCTCGGTTCTTAGCCTTAATACTTGTTACTGCACCGCTGCAGGATAGCGTGCAATGGCGGCTTGTAATTCAGGCTTTAAGGGCTTATCCATTACCACTGCTTCGCTGAGTTTATCGCTCGCTGAAATAGCGGCCAAGAAATAAGGTGCTGCTGGTAACGCCCAGCAGCGCCATCAAGCTCGATACCATAATTGGCTAAGCGTAAGGCCATAACCGCATAAAAAGCATCTACAGCGCCGGCTTGATTAAAGGCAAAGCAGCCGTCGAACTGCTGCCAAATCTCGCTCAAACGTGCTATTTCGGTATTAATCTCAACAGATAAACTGGCTGGCCGGGCTTGTTTTTCAAACTGAAAAGGTAAGCCTTGGCGAATTGCCGTAAAGCCAGCATGTAACTCCGCCAAATAGCTACGAGCTTGAGCACGTAAATCGGCTTGAACAGGGTAAAGCTTGCCTGAAGCTTGTTCGTTTAAGTACTCGCTAATGGCCAAAGAGTCATGAATGACCAAATCATCGACGTGCAACACCGGTACGAGTTTACTGGGTGACAACTTAGCGAGTTGCTGCTGATAGCCCGCTTCACCAAGTAGGATGGCATTGCAGCTAAACTCCAGATCTGCCAAATGCATACAAAGGTAAGCCCGCAATGACCAAGTAGAGTCTCGCCCTACAACAAGTTGATAATGTTGCGCCATATTAGCCTCCTTGCACAGCGGCTTTTAGTCCTCGCTGCCGACTGTAAATAGTGAGCAAAATACCCCCTAATACTAAACCCGCCGAGAGCATAAAGCTAAATCCAAGCGGCTCGCTGGCAAAAGCCCAGCCACCTAAAGCAGCAATAAGTGGCACCAATAACTGCAACACCGCAGCCTGGCTCGCCGACAATCCACCCAAAGCGATGTACCAAATCCAATAACCGAGTCCCGACGCTAGCGCGCCAGAGCTAAGTGCCAGTAGCAAGCCATAAGTGCTTAAGGCTGATTGGCTCACCAACCAAGGCAGTAATACCACTAAAAAAGGTAAACTACGCCAAAAATTAAAACAGGTATCTCTACTAGGGCTTAATGAACCGCGGCCATTTAAGGTATAAACACCCCAGGCACAGCCTGCCACCACCATAAGTATAAAACCTAGCACCGATACCGACGCTTGCTCACTGGGTGCGAGCAAAATAATCAAACCACTAAACGCCAAAACAATGCCTGCCAGCTCGCCCAAACGTAAGCGCGCACCGTTAACTATCGATATGCCCACCATGCTTAGCTGCACCGCAGCAAACAATATTAATGCACCGATGCCGGTGTCTAAGTAAAGGTAAGCAAAAGAGAAGCAAGCCGCGTAGCTAAACAACATTAAACCAGACCACCAACTGCCTTTACTTTGAGCCTTGCCAGAAGATGGCTTAAGGCTAAGCAATATTGCTAGGGTAACGGCGCCCGCTAATAAACGCACTGCGGTAAAACTAGCAGCATCAATTTGCGGCTCGCCGAGTGCTAAGCGACATAGCACCGAGTTACCTGCAAATGCAATTAAGGCCACCACGGTAGCCAACCAAGTTGCAATGGGGGATGTTTTATTCACTGTCTGACCATACCGCAAACTCATTACCACTAGGCTCGCAAAAATGAAAACGTCGACCACCAGGGAAACTAAAAATGTCTTTTACTATTCTTCCCCCTGCCGCTTCCACTTTAGCCAAGGTTTGCTCAAGTTGTTCACTATAAAAAACCAGTAAAGCAGCACCATTTGCCGTACTAGAAGCTAACGGAGCGTGAAAAAAACCGCCATCTAAACCTTGACCAGAAAAGGCCGTATATTGCTCGCCAAAGTCTTCAAATTGCCACGCAAAGGCTTGGCTAAAAAACTGTTTAGTCGCCGCTAAATCACTGCTGGGAAACTCAACATAGTTTAATTTTTCGTGCTGATTCATTACGCTTTCCTTGGCTATTCATTTGAATAAATTACAAAAACACAGTGCCTTCAAAATAGGTTTTAGCATGACCTGCAATAGCCACTCGATCGCCAAGCTGCTGACAATGTAATACTCCACCGCGCGTAGAAGCTTGATAAGCCAGTAGCTCATCTTTACCCAAACGCTTAGTCCAAAACGGTGTGAGACCCGCATGAATTGAACCCGTGACCGGATCTTCAGCACCGCCATTGGCTGGCCAAAAATAGCGTGAAACAAAATCATGTTCTTCACCGGGGGCCGTTACTACAACATCATAAGGCGCTAAGGTTTTGAGTAACTCTAAGTCAACCTCTAGGGCCTCTACCTGGGCCTGTTGTTGGTAGACCAGGAAATACGCTTGTTGATTTCGCCATACTTCAGTGGGTTTAACCGATACACCATCAAGCAAAGCCGACGGCGTTTCAAACTCCATGTGTGGCGGGCAACTCGGGAAGTCCATTACAATTAAACCACTATCACCACGGCGCGCTTTTAGTTCACCCACTTGCAAGGTAGTAAAGTGGAGTTGTTGCAGTGTTGGCTGTTGATTAAACAAAACATGGGCTGCTGCCAATGTAGCATGGCCGCAGAAGTCAATTTCGCAGATTGGTGAAAACCAACGAATAAGGTAGGAGCCCGGTTCGTCGGCTACTAAGAAGGCTGTTTCAGAAAGGTTATTTTCAATAGCAATTGCCTGCATTACGCTATCTTCTAACCAAGCTTCTAAGACAATAACCGCAGCAGGATTACCGCCAAAAAGATCACGGGTAAAGCTATCTACCTGATGCATTTTTACGCTCATAACAGTCCTTATTGATTAAACTAAAGTCTAATGGTTAGCAAGCCCGCCGGTATGCTTAGCTCAAGAGAAGTCACCCAACTGATCTGAACAGTTGACGAAAGATCACGAATACACCTTTACATTACCCCAATATACGTTACACTTCGCTCGCTGGTAAAGGTTACAGCGGATATTTATGCCCCATACAAATACGTTGATTTTTCGCAATTTCACCCTGTTTGTTCGTCAGTAATTTCTGCATCTTTCGGCACCCTAGATTTATCTATTTTCGGATAAATTTTATTTATTATTTTTGGAGATTACTCATGGCTACAGGTCGCGTAAAATGGTTCGACGAGCAAAAAGGTTTTGGTTTCATCGAGCGTCCAGACGGTAAAGATGTATTCGTACACTTCCGTGCTATTCAAAGCGAAGGTTACAAAACTTTAGCTGAAGGCCAAGAAGTTACTTTTGAAGTAGAAGAAGGTCCAAAAGGCCCTCAAGCTGCTAACGTAAAAGTTGCTTAATCTGGCTTTTAAGGCATAAGTCTCCAATTAGTCTTCAGATTAATTAGACACTAGCTTTAAGCTTAAAAAAACGGTCCTACGGGCCGTTTTTTGTTTTCCGGCCTTTAGGGGCTGTTTATCTTAATTAGCTAAAGACTCTGCTGCAGCGGCTGCAACATGAATCGCCGTGGTATCGTATAAAGGCAAGTCACAATGGCTTTGTTGTACCAATAAGCCAATCTCAGTACATCCCAAGATCACCGCCTCGGCACCTCGCGCTGCGAGCTCAGCAATTTCAGCCAAATATCGCTCTCGAGAGTCAGCATTGATTTTACCTAAACACAGCTCTTGATAGATAATCTGATGAACTATCTCCATTCCCTTTTCTTGTGGCACCAAGACGTCTAATTCACGCTGCTCTAGTCGACCTTTATAAAAATCTTGCTCCATAGTGAAGCGGGTGCCTAATAACCCTACTTTCTTAATACCATCTTCCAGCAGTTTATTAGCGGTTGCATCGGCGATGTGTAATAAAGGGATCTGCAGCGCTTGCTCCACTTCTGCCGCGACTTTATGCATGGTATTAGTGGCAATCAATAAAAAGTCAGCACCCGAAGCTTGCACCGATAACCCGGCGCCCACCATTTTATTGGCTAAGGCAGCCCAGTTACCTTGATGCTGCAAAGCCTCTATTTCAGCAAAATCTACGCTCACTAAGTTAACCTTCGCCGAATGCAACCCACCCTTTGCCTGTTTAATGGCAACATTTAACTGCTGATAATAGCTAAGGCTTGATTCCCAACTCATACCACCAATAATGCCAATGGTTTTCATCGCCAACTATCTCTCCTATTACCACTTAGTGGGTTTCTCTATTTCATAGAGCTCGTCGGCAATACTGTCAATGCGATTTTGTACTACTGCTTGAGCATCTTGTAAGCCTTGATTGTAGTAAAAAGCCCCTATTTCTTTAGAGAAAAAATCCAACAAAAACTCTGCATCAAACTGGCCTATCTCAATGTCCAATTGCTGCTCACAATAGCCTTGAATTTTGTTTACCAAGGCTGTTTTCTGCTCACTAGAAAACTCTATTTTTGACATGACTAGTCCTTAATCAAGCTCTGATTAATCTGCTCTTCAGTTTTTATCTGTTGCTGCCAATAGCCCACGTCTATCCAGCTGCCAAACTTAAAACCCACTCGTTCAAACTCTGCCACTTTCTGAAAGCCCAAATACTCATGCAGTTTAATGCTTGCTGGATTTGGTAACGCTATACCTGCAATTACCGTGCTTATAGGATAGTCAGATAATCGTTCTAACAAGGCTTGATACAATCTCTTACCGATGCCTTTACCTGCTGCACCATTGGCAATGTAGATTGAGCTTTCTACGGAAAAGCGATAAGCACTCCTCGGCTTCCAAGGACTCACATAGGCGTATCCGAGGATCTCACCAGCTTCTTCAAATACCAACCAAGGCAGTTGTTTCTGAATACTGGCGATACGCTCTGCCATAACACCTTGACTCACGCGCTGCTCTTCAAACGTAGCACCACTAGTCTCAATGTAATAATTATAGATTTGGCAAATCTGCTGACTGTCTCTGCCTTGAGCGTCTCTAATCATCTATTCCTACCTACATCAATTGAATAAACCCACAAAGCCAACGCAAATAATTTCACCCTAACTTCAACTAATATTTTCATCAAAATTGCGCTGAAACAAGGCTTAGTGAGCCATGCTTTCTCAGAAGTGTCAGACTAGGGAAGACTAACTCACGATTCACTATTAAAAAAGAGCAGCTCTTGGCTGCTCTAATTATAGGTCTAACTTTATTTATCCCTTTACTCAGCCTAAGCGAATAGCTTAGTAAAATGATGGCTCTTAATATCAAAACCATTACGTAAATAAAAACGGTGCGCACCAAAGCGCTGCACACCAGAGCCTAAATGAAACTGCTCACAGCCTTGTTGTTTAGCATAATTTTCCAACCACTGTAGCAACTGCAAACCGATACCTTTAGAACGGGCGTTTTCTATCGTGACTAAATCATCTAAATACAAATGTTTTCCCCAAGACAGCTTCCAACCGATAACAAAGCCGGCCACCGCAACAACTTGCTCATCCATGGTTAAATAAGCCAATTGGTAGCCCTGCTGTAGCTGTACGCCGATTTGCTCAATCAACTGCTCCTTACTAAAGCTGGGGCGAAGCAGCAACATGACGTCGGCAAGTTTAGCTAAATCATCTTCAGGCTCGAATAACTGGATAGGCATTACTTCTCTCAATAAAGTATTTACAATGTTTTCATCATCCACACATCACAACCACTGTGAATGCTATTAACAAAAGGCTCTGACAGACGGTAAAAGCCTAGAGACTGATATAAAGCAATCGCCGACTCCATGGTGCTTAAGGTATCTAAGTAGCACTGCTGGTAACCGCGCAGTTTAGCTTCTTGTAAACAATGCTGGGCTAAGGTCTTACCAATACCTTGGCCTCGGCATTGTGGATTAACAAACAGCTTACGTAGCTCACAGGTTTTTGAAGCATCGTCTAATTCTGCAATACCTCCGCAGCCTACAACTTGGTTTTGCTGCAATGCCACCCAATAACCCCGTTGAGGCTCACTGTAATTCAGGCTCATTGCTTCTACTTCTGGATCAGAAGGTCCAAAGCCCTCACCGATAGCGCCAAATTCACGGCCGCCACACTGAATCAGCTGTTTAACTGCTTGGTTGTGTGAGGCATCAATGGGATGAATCGTAAAACTCAAAACCATCTCCTAGTATTAAGCTTTATACTGTTGAAAAAAACAAAGCCTTGTGAGGAACACTCTAACAAGGCTATTTGACAATATTATTTTGCAGCGGTGCTGGCAGTTTCTTGTTCATTGTCTGGGTCTGCAAACACCTCAGCCACTGAACTACGAGTTAACTCACCTTTGAGGTTGCCATCTTCATCCACCACCGGTAGAGAGAACTCGGTTTCTAAACTCTCGGTAAGTACACTTTCAATAATCGCATCAGGTGAAACTGTGGGCACATCTTGATACTCACAAGACTCAAACTGCTCATTACCTTTGTTGATTGAAGCCTCTTCTAAGGCGTCTTGGGTAACAATACCTTGATAACCGTCTTCGGTTACGTGGTAAGCATAATCCCCCTTTATTTTCTTCATCTGCTGTAAGGCTTCACTGATGGTATCGGCAGTAATCCGGCGAGCTGGTGGCTGCATCACTGTTTCAACGGTTAAGGCGCGAGCTCTATTCACGTCTTTAACAAAGGCTTCAACATAATCGGTGGCAGGGTGCAGCAAAATGTCGTCTGGCGTGCCTTGCTGAACCACTTCACCATCTTTAAGAATGGCAATTTTGTCGCCCAAACGTAGTGCTTCATCTAAGTCATGAGTAATAAAGATAATGGTTTTGTGTAAAGTTTCTTGTAGCTCGATTAGCTGATCTTGCATTTCACTGCGGATCAGCGGATCAAGAGCTGAAAAAGCTTCGTCCATCAACAGGATCTCTGCATCGGTACACAAAGCACGGGCTAAACCCACTCGCTGCTGCTGTCCACCAGACAATTGCGTCGGATATTGCTGCTCATAACCATTTAAACCAACGGTATCTAACCATTCTTGGGCTTTGGCCACGCGCTGCTCTTTTGCCACACCTTGCACGGTGAGACCATAAGCGACGTTTTCAATCACGGTGCGATGTGGCATTAAACCAAAGCGTTGAAATACCATCGACATTTTATGGCGACGAAAATCTTGCAGCTCTTTAGCGCTCAACTTCATTACGTCGGTGCCCTCAATGCTAATCACCCCTTCAGTTGGGTCGATTAAGCGATTGAAGTGACGAATAAGCGTCGATTTACCCGAGCCCGATAAGCCCATAATGACGTAAATCTCACCTTGCTGAATTTCGAGGTTGATGTCTTTTAAGCCTAGAGTGTGGCCAGTTTCAGCCAAGATTTTATCTTTGCTTTCTCCGGCTTTAACCCGCGGCATTACCTGTTTAGGATTCTCACCAAATAGCTTGTACAAGCCCTGAATTTTAACGAGTGGCTCAGTCATGCTTTAGTCCTTGAAGGTGAGCTTGGGTTCGCTTAGCGTAAGCTTGCGACACACGGTCAAAGATAATCGCTAAAGCAACAATAGCTAAACCGTTCAGTAGCCCCAAGGTGAAATACTGATTGGTAATTGATTTTAATACCGGTTGGCCCAAACCTTTCACGCCTATCATTGAGGCAATAACAACCATAGATAATGCCATCATAATGGTTTGGTTAATTCCGGCCATAATGGTTGGCATAGCTAGTGGCATTTGTACCCCAAACAAACGTTGCCAAGCACTAGCCCCATAGGCTGTAGCGGCTTCGAGAACCTCTTTGTCAACAAGGCGAATGCCTAGATTAGTTAAGCGAATCACCGGAGGAATACCGTAAATAACCACCGCAATCACCCCTGGTATTTTACCGATACCTAATAGCATCACTACGGGAATCAAATAAACAAAAGCGGGTAGCGTCTGCATAACATCGAGCATAGGCGTAATAATGGCTTGGGCACGATTGGAGCGAGCCATAATAACACCGATGGGGATGCCCAAGGCAATCGCCAGCATGGTACAGACGGTAATAATGCTCATGGTTCGCATCATGTCTTCCCACATGCCAAAGTAGCCGACCAACAACAGCGACACCACTGAGCCAATGACTAACTTCCATGATCGACTGGCTAAATATACTAAGCCTGCACAAACAATTAATACCAACCACCAAGGCGTGGTGATTAACAATTTTTCAAACCAAACTAAAAATTGCAGCAGGGGATCAAAAAACGACTCGATGGCCTCACCATACTCTCGAGAAAAATCACGATATGCACCATCTAAAGACTTACGAATAACGGTGAGATCGGCTCGACTCATTTGTGGAAAACGTTCCAACCATGACGAATCCGCCATAACAAACTACCTCTATATAAAAACGCGAAAGGCCAACCTAAGGTTGGCCTTTTTATGGCTCAAATTACATACTTGCTAGAGCTTTAGTCACTTTAGCGGCAACATCTTCGGGTACCCAAGCTTTCCAGCTATCTGGGTTTTCTGTTAAGTAATGATACATTGCCGCATCACCATCGGCTTGGTTATCTTCCATCCAAGCTAATAACTCGTTCATTTGCGCATTGGTAAATGAGCGTTTAGTGATGTATTCATAAGCTGCAGGTGCTTTGCTAGCAAAGTCTTCAGTAGTAACCGAGTGCACTGCCGAAGGCGGGTACATCGTTACTTTAGGGTTTTCACAGCCCTCTTGAGTAGTACAGGTCAAGAATTCTTGCTCGTCGATACCATTACCAGTATCAACTTTAACCATTTTGTATTTACCTAGTACTGCAGTTGGTGCCCAGTAGTAACCAAACCAGCCTTGCTCACGAGTGTAAGCTTTAGCGATAGAACCGGACAAACCAGCACCAGAGCCTGGGTCAATCAGTTCAAAGCCTGATTTCTCAAGCTCTAAGGCTTCAAATAAGTTACTAGCAGAAATTTGGCAGTTCCAGCCAGCTGGACAGCCATAGAAAGCCGAAAGCTCTTTGCTTTCTGGGTGAACAAATAATTTGGCGTATTTTTTAACACCTTCGATAGTGGCAATCTCAGGGTATTGGTCAACTAGGTATTGAGGAACCCAAAAGCCTTCTTCTCCACCATCTGATAACGATTTACCGGCAAAACGTAAACGTTTTTCAGCAACACCACGCTCTAGGGTTTCTTTAGCAGAGTTAGTCCATAATTCAGGAGCAATATCTGGTTCGCCTTTTTCCATCATAGAGACAGTAGTTGGCATAGTATCCCCAGGCACCAATTCAGCCTCACAGCCATAGCCATGTTCTAAAATAAACTTATCTACATTGGCAATAACTGTTGCAGAACTCCAGTTCATGTCGGCAATCGTTACACTGCCACAACTATCCTCCGCTTGAGCAAAACCGCTAACCAAAAGCAGTGCTGCGTATCTTAATTTCATATCCCTATCTTCCCTTTGTTTGCCTTTTTAGCCCTTAGAATCATACACCTCAAATAATTAGAGTTCAAATTAACTGCTGTGTATACCCTGTGCTTTAAGTATGGGATATACTTCTAAAAATACCAATTTAGCTCACTACCACTTATGCAAAAAACTGTTTACTGGCAAGACGTTCTCATTTCTTTGCGGAAAATTATTCGCGCTACCGATCTACAATCTAAACGGATTGTAAAAGCCTGTGGATTAACCATTCCACAAGTAATGGTGTTAAGAGCGATTGAAGATTTAGGTACCGTAACGGTGAAACATCTATCTGATGAGGTATCACTAAGCCAGGCTACTGTTACCACTATTTTAAACCGTTTAGAAGAGCGCCAACTAATTGAGCGAATTCGCAGCGCATCGGATCGACGCATTGTCAACCCAAGGCTCACCGAGAAGGGTATGAATATTCTTACAACAGTCCCCCCCTTGCTGCATGAAGAATTTATTCAACGTTTTGAAAATTTACAAGACTGGGAAAAAACGCAAATACTGTCATCTTTGCAGCATATTGCATCAATGATGGACGCTCAATCTATCGACGCCTCACCGCTATTAGATATTAATGCACCGGATAAAGATCTAAACAAATAGCCCTAAAATAGTTACAGTTCGAATTAAGTTTTGTTATCAGATGCAAGACCTGAGAGATTTAATATGTCGCTAGCAACACCATCTAAACTATGTTGATTGTTCTTCGCCCAATAGCGCTTAATACCCTGCTCGCCTTGTTTGCTTGCCCAATTTGCCAAATCGTCACGCTGTGCAACAAAGTCATAAAAAGGTACCGACATGCCACAAGAGCTTTGCACCATATCAATGTCTAACAAGTAAAGTTGTCGCGCCCCCACTTGCTGTGGAAATAATTCAATATATTGCTGCCACTCTGCATCACCGCGGTGTAGCGCTTTAGCTCGACCATACAATCGCAAGATCACCGGTTTGCCCTCAAAGGCACAAAACATAATGGTCATACGTGAGCTTTGTTTTAAGTGAGCGGCAGTTTCATTACCACTACCAGTTAAATTGAGCCAAACAATTTGCTGCTGGTTAAGTACCCGAAACGAGTCCATGCCTTTGGGTGATAAATTCACTTTACCTTCGGCTGCAGCGGTTGCCACAAAAAACATCTTTTGCTGTGCGATAAACTCAATATGCGGGGTTATCATCGCACCAAATTGCTTACCCATAGGTCTACCTCAACAATCACTAAATCTTCAATTACTTACCAAATTAACAAGCAATCACGAATTCACACTACATTGCGCAAAAAACAGTCCTCAAAGAATTATAAACATGACCTTAATCACGCTTTGTAATCTTATCGTGTACCACATCTACCCACCTATCTAAACTGTATGAATGCAAGGAGGCTATATGCAAAAAATTCTCTTTTTATTGCTGTTTTTACCATCATTATGCTTTGCCAAGACCTTAAACATTCCTGGCTCACCCAATGCCGAAACGCTGCCGTTTGTTCTAGCTAAAGAAATAGTAAAACGCAGCAATATTTATGACTCGGTGGGTTACCCCTATGGCAGTGCAGGGGAGATTTCCTTTGCTAAAACCGTTGCCGATTTAAATGATGGAGTACTGGATCTATTTTGGACTGCTACCTCTGCCGACCGTGAACAACAGCAAAGCGCAGTCTATTTCCCTATTTACCGTGGAACCTTAGGTATGCGCTTAGGTATTGTTGAGCAAGGTAAAAGTGACATCTTCAAGCAAGTGACCAGCTTTGCGCAAATGCGCCAATACATTCCCTGCCAAGGTAAATTGTGGGCTGATACTGCCATTCTTGAAGCCAACGGCATTAAAGTGGCTAAAAGCCTTGGTTATGGCAATATTTTTGCGATGTTAGAAGCCGACCGTTGTGATTACTTCCCACGCGGCATTTTTGAACCGTGGAGCGAAGTGAAGCGCGAAGCAAAATACAATCTAACTGTAGATAGCTACGTCATGCTGCGCTACAAAATGCCATTTTTCTTTTTTGTTAAAAAAGACAATCAACGCTTAGCCACACACCTCAACGATATTCTTTATCAAATGTTTGAAGATGGCAGTTATCAAAAAATGTTTCTTAACGACCCAGATGTGAAGAATGCTTTGGAGCTAGGCAAACTAGAAAAGCGCACTATTTTTGATTTAGAAAATCCCTACCTTACCGATAAAGTGAATGCCATTCCGCAAAAAATTTGGTTTGACCCACTGGCTGGACAATAATTTATGAAAACAATTACCGCAAAACTCGCCTCGCTACTTGTTATCGTTATTCTCGTGTCTGGGCTGATTGTAATCGGCGCACTTTATTGGCTTAGTAGCGCATCGCTAAATGAACAGTTCCAGAACGACAAACTCGCTCTCACCAAGCAAATGAGCATCATTCTGAAAGAACCGGTGTTTGTATATGACTTTGATGTAATTAAAGCCACCATTGATGCCTTTATCGATGAACCGATGATTGCAGGCATCAAGGTAAGTGATCAACGTGGCAAACTAATGGCCGAAAATCACAACTCAGGTTTTAGTCCAGATGAAACCATTACTATTGATTTAGATTGGGATGGCAAACCACTAGGCACGATTGAAATAGGGGTAACCAAACAAGCCATCAATACCGCTTTAATAAATGAGTTAAGCAAAGATATTCTTACTATTGTTTTAATGACTGCACTAATTATCGTGCTGCTTATCTTGGCACTGCGCAAAGTTATCATCGCGCCACTTGCTAACGTGAATAATGTATTGGCCGGCATTGCCCAAGGTGACGGTGATTTAACCGCGCGTATTCCTGTAACCAGTGAAGATGAAATTGGTCAATTAGGCCACAATTTCAATAGCTTTATCGAAACCGTACAAAGCATTGTGCAAGACATGGCCGAAGCCGCGACTCAGCTAGAACTGGTGTCTGAAAGCGTACGAGTAATTAATGACAAAAACACCGCTAATACCTTTGAGCAAACAGAGCTAACGTCTACCTCTTTAACCAACCTACAACAGCTAGGCATCGCCACCAAAGAAATAGCCAGTAATGCAGAGAGCACAGCTTCTCGCACTCAACAAGCTTATCAGCTATCGATGGATGGCCACAAAGCCATTGATGCAAATATTGCTCAAGTGGGCGAGCTAGTGAAAAACCTTGATCGCACCGCCGATGAAGTGACCAGCCTCAAACAAGTCAGCGACAACATTGGCAGCGTATTGGATGTTATTAAAGGCATTGCGGAACAAACTAACTTATTGGCTTTAAATGCCGCAATTGAAGCTGCGCGAGCTGGCGAATCAGGTAGAGGTTTTGCCGTTGTAGCCGATGAAGTGCGAGCCCTGGCCAGTAAAACCCATGAATCTACTACCGAAATCGAATCCATTATTGGTGATTTACAAAGCCAAGCTGAAACCTCTTACCAAGCCACTCAAGCAGGTAAAGAAATGGTCAGTCAAACCATCTCTTCTGCCGAAGGTACCGGTGAATCACTAGTACAAATCAACCAAGAAATGAATTCAGTAAATGACATGATTACCATGATCGCCAGCGCCAGTGAAGAGCAGTCTAATGTGACAAGTGCAGTAACAGCAGATATGGAATCACTCAGCCTTGGTGCACAATCTCTCAGCGAAGACAGCAAACAACTGCAACAAGCCACCGAAGATTTATTAGAGGTAGGTCATCAACTCGTCACACAGGTCAACCGCTTTAAGTACTAAGTCCTAGGTTACACCATTCAAAAAGCTTAAGCCTTTGCTTAAGCTTTTTTCTCTGTTAAACCCGTTTATTTAGCAGGCCGACATTTAGCAAGAATTGAATCTAAATGACTGGCGAAGGCTTTGCGATCAGCTTGACTAAGCGCAGCAGGGCCGCCGGTATGCACTCCACTAGAACGCATCGTGTCCATGAAGTCACGCATATTTAGTCGCGACTTAATGTTGCTTTTTGTATAGAGTTCACCACGCGGACTTAGGGCTTGAGCCCGCTTGGTGATCACTTCATCGGCGAGAGGAATATCCGAGGTGATGACTAAGTCCCCAGCAGCCACTCGCGCCACAATCTCATTATCAGCCACATCAAAACCGGCGCTTACTTGCAAGCTAGTAATCACCTTAGACGGCGGCGTTTTGATGTATTGATTAGCCACCAAGGTTAAGGGTATTTGGGTGCGTTCGGCGGCACGGAACAAAATCTCTTTAATCACCACTGGACAAGCGTCAGCATCAACCCAAATTTTCATGACATTCTCTCTTCGAACAATAATGCCGCTACTATGCCCAAGTGGCAGCTAATTACAAGATAAGGCGCATATCAATGTTATACACATCGGTTTGAAAACCGCCATATTCAACAAAGCCACAACGTTGATAAAAATGCCGCGCGCGATGATTACTCTGCTGAGTTCCCCCCATCAATACTAAGCTACGGGCGCCTTGCCGCTTATACTCAGCCATCAAGGGTTGCATCGCCGCCATGGCCAGCCCAGCGTTTTGATAGTCATCGGCAATGCAGGGGGCAAGTATCACATCTAGCTCAGCTTGTAAGCTAACTCCCTGCACATAATAGCGCTGGTATTCAGGCTCTAACATTTCTTGTTCAAAGATCAAATAACCGACAATGACTTCACCATCGGCAATCACCCAACGCTGCGCGCTGTCATCGGCAAGCGCTTCACATAAATGCAGGGCATATTCACTGCTCAAAGGATGAGGTCCAAAGCGGCTACGACTGGCTTCACTTAGGGCGACAAAAAACGCCCCTAATGCTGTTGCATCTTGCTCATTGAGCAGCCGGAGCAGAAAGTCTTGACCATCTTTAGCCTTTATTGGGAACTGCGACATATTACCTCTTGTTACTAATATAGAGTTAAATAGGATAACTTTGGCGGCTCCTGTAAGCCTACAACCGCCCCTTAACCGAAACATAGAGTAAATTGCCTGTTTATCCACAATGACTATAACTAGCAGCTGTTGGTTTAGGTAAACTAAATGCTAGCTCTAGCAAACGCTCGGCTATACTCATTAGGTGACTCCTGACGAAAATTCGTTACTACCCTTTGTTGCCTTCAGACTAGCACGATTTCAGCAGTCCGCTTTGCTAGCTCAATATTGGCGCTTAACCCTAACTTACTGTAAGCTGCACGCCCGCCACTTAGCGGCCATACTTACTATCACAAGAGACCAACTATGAGCTTTGACTCCCTGGGTTTATCTAAACCTTTATTAGACGCCGTAGCCGCACAAGGTTACGACACGCCCTCTCCTATTCAAGCCAAAGCCATTCCTGTGATTTTAGAAGGCAAAGACATCATGGCTGCCGCGCAAACCGGTACCGGTAAAACAGCAGGTTTTACCTTGCCCTTGCTAGAATTGCTAAGTAAAGGACCTAAAGTGCGCGCCAATCAAGTTCGCGCCCTTGTGCTTACTCCAACACGTGAGCTAGCTGCACAGGTTGGCGAAAGCGTGAGTACTTACGGCAAGAACATGGACCTAAGCTCTACGGTAGTATTTGGTGGAGTGAAAATTAATCCGCAAATGCAAAAGCTGCGTCGTGGCGCAGATGTGCTGGTAGCAACCCCTGGCCGTTTATTAGATCTTTACCAGCAAAACGCGTTTCGTTTTCAGCAGTTAGAAGTGATTATATTTGACGAAGCTGACCGCATGTTAGACATGGGTTTTATTCACGACATTAGAAAGATTTTGGCCTTGCTGCCAAAACAGCGCCAAACCTTAATGTTCTCGGCTACCTTCTCAGAAGAAATTAGAACACTGGCCAAAAGCTTGGTTAAAGACCCCGTTGAAGTATCGGTAACACCACCAAACGCTACCGCAAAAACCGTAAAACAGTGGATTGTACCGGTTGATAAAAGTAAAAAGTCTGGCCTGCTTACTCAGCTGATTAAAGATAATGATTGGCAGCAAGTATTGGTATTTAGCCGCACCAAACATGGCGCCAACCGCTTAGCCAAACATTTAGAACAGCGCAAAATCTCAGCCGCTGCGATTCACGGCAATAAAAGCCAAGGCGCACGTACCCGTGCACTGGCGGAATTTAAAAGTGGTGATGTACGAGTATTAGTTGCCACCGACATTGCTGCACGTGGCTTAGACATCGATCAACTGCCGCAAGTAGTGAACTTTGATTTACCTAATGTGGCCGAAGATTACGTACACCGCATTGGCCGCACTGGCCGAGCGGGTTCAACAGGTCAGGCAGTGTCTTTGGTATGTGCTGATGAAGTGGCAGATTTAATTGGCATTGAGCGACTCACTGGCCAGTTATTAGAACGTAAAGAAGTAGCCGGTTTTGAACCAAGCACCCAGTTACCAGTAACCCGCGATACTCGCCCCTTAAAAGCTAAAAAGCCGAAAAAGCCTAAAAGTCCACGTAGCGAACATAAAGATGGTCAGCGCTCTAGCGAAAATGCACGAGGTAACAAACCGGTCGGAAAAAATCGCCGCCACACTGGGGGTGGCACCAATAAGACCAGCCGCCGCTTTGCTAAGCCTAATACAAACAACTCGGGCAACAAATAACAAAAAGCCGGTGACATCACCGGCTTTTTTCTAGGCTAAAAACTCTCTTCTAGCTGATTTACTGGTTTTAAACTTGCCGCCGTAGGCCGAAGTTTGGGTGCTTGAGCTTGCGTCCATCACCCCGCGAGCTTTCACGCAGAAATGGGTTGCCTCGATGCTAATGGCTACGTCTTCGGTACCCAACAAACTTTGTAAGGCCACCAGCACTTGCTGAGTTAAGCGCTCTTGTACCTGCGGACGCTGCGCAAAGAAGCGCACAATGCGGTTAATTTTTGACAAACCAATAATGTGGTCTTTAGGAATGTAAGCTACTTTCGCCAAACCATCGATGGTGACAAAATGGTGCTCACAAGTGCTGGTAAAGGCAATATCCGACACCTTCACCATCTCTTCCACGGCCATTTTATTTTCAATGATGCTGATTTTTGGGAAGCGCGAATAATCTAAACCCGAGAACACTTCATCAACAAACATTTTTGCAATACGGTGCGGGGTTTCGGCCAAGCTATCATCACTTAAATCTAAACCCAAGGTAGCCACTACATCAGTCAAAGAGGCTTTTATCTTATTGTACTTCTGCTCATTGCTTAATTGATTGTCCACTAAGGGAGTTTCTATCCCTTTATCAACCAACGCTTGGCGTACTTGAATTGCCTCTGGTGACAAGCAAGCGTCTTTTCTAAATTGTTTTTCAGCTAACGCTACTTTCATAATCACTTCCTTTAGATAGTTTCTTGGTTCACCCGCTACGGTTTAGTTAACAACACTATTAACCCTAGACCAGATGGCGACCACCGTCTAAGCCGATGGTGCGACCGGTTATATATTTGCTAGCCAGCAAGTAGTTAACCGCTGCTACTGCTTCACTGGCGCCCGGCTCAAGCGCCATTAATGATTTTGCCAAGGCTTTAGTCCGATACTCCGGAGGATCATCTTGGTTAAACATTAACAACGAGGGCGCAATACTATTCACTTTTACCGCTGGTGCAAGCTTAGCGGCAAAAGAATGGGTTAAATTAGCCAAACCCGCTTTACTGGCCGCATAAGCAATATGCTTGCTGCTGCCTTTATCTGCGACATAATCCGTCATATGAATAATGTCGCTAGCCTGTTGATCTTGATGATTTTTTAGCAGCTCTTCAAAGGCGATATTGAGCTGATAAGGCGCACTAACATGCACACTCCACATGGCTTGCATTAAATGGTGCTGATTATCTAGCGCAGTATTGTTTAACCACTGCGAAGCATTATGGATAACCGCACGTAAGGCAGAATAGTTCTCGAGTACGTAAGCAATAAATTGGCTAATGCCTTGTTCATCGCTAAAATCGGCAATGACGCAATCTGCGCCTTTATCTCTTAAGGCTTGTACCGCAGGTTTGTCACTACGATAGGTCACAAGCACCGAGTAACCTTGCTGCAGCAAATCTTCGGCAATGGCTAAGCCTAAGCGCTGGGTGCCGCCAGTAATTAGCACTGGTGCACTGCTGTTAGCTGGCTTACTCGGCATCACGCGAGCCCGATAAAGTTACCGATACCGAATCTGCAAATCGTAAGGCATGCGGTTTATCGACGGTGATGCTGGCATTAATCACCCGCGGTTCATCCATCGCAAGGGTGAGTAAGTCGGCACACAGTTTTTCCAATAGACGAAAGTGGCCTTGCTCAACGTGGGCGATCATCGCTTTGGTAATCACCTTATAATTGAGAGCCAAATCCTCACTATCCGCTTCGCAGGCTTTGCTTGCTTGATAACGAATTTCGGCATTTATCACCACATCTTGCTGCTTACTAAGCTCTTCTTCGTTAAAACCGATATACGTTCGCAAGCGCAAATTGGTAATCGTAATTAGCGCTGGTTCGAGCCGAAAACTATTGGCCAATGGCGTTAGGTTAGATACATTTGTTTTAGATACGTTGCTCATAGAGCTCTCTCTTTATTTAAATTGCTTACTACATACCTAGCCCAGTTTGGCGGGCTTTAACAGCTGAAACGTTTTTTTGCTGTCGTTTGTGTGAAGGCAAACTAAGACTGTTTTTGAATCACCAAACTTACCGAGCCCACTTTAAATCCAAATTTTCGCATCACTGACTCATTCACAATGGTGGTTGAGTTAACCAAATACATTTTGTCTTCGACCACCACATCTAGCGGATTGCCTTTATATTGCAAAGTGAGCACATAGTCCATAAACAAGGCATTGCCTGCTAAGTGCATCTTGGCGGGTTGGCTAACATCGTTAGCACTGGCAAGGTAGCTACCATCTTGCTGCTTGCGCAGCGTCCAAATGCGTTGTAGCTTTTCGCCATCGTCAAAAACAAAATGCTCATCAAGAGTGCCAAGCCCTTGCTCGTCCCAGCTAGCATCGATGGTGACGTTAAAATAGCGAATCAACTCTCCCGAACGGTTTTTAACAATGCCATGTGCGCTAAGTTGACCGTCAAAAAAATCTTCCAAAACCAAGGTGGGTTGGTTGTCTGCGTAACTGGAAACATCGGCACTAGAACAGCCCCACAAACCTGCCAGTAGGCTAAGTAACAAGAGGTATTTTCGATGTACGCTAGAGGCTAGTTGCATATCTATCTACGCCAGTTTTAACAATTACTCTTAAAACGGCTAGTGATTGGGAATAGATCTACCGGCTTGAATTATTTATTACTTCCAATCGCGGGGGGCACTTTCTAAGCATTTAACACAGGAGAGTTCTTTGCCAAGCATACTAAAACGGCCTTGGTAATTAAGCACCCACGGTCGGTTTTGCCATGGCGGCTGGTGACGAACATGTTGATAGTGTCCACAGGCCAACCTAGCGATCCAATGGTGCTCTTCGTCCAACTGAAAGCCAATTATAATTTGTAGCATTGCTATCCTTAGCGACTAAACATTTCCCTTAACACCATGTGGGTGCGCACCATTACCATTTTTTCCATTTGCTCTAGCTGCAAACGAATCTCTTCTAGGCGGGCCATTGAGGCCACTTCAACGTACAGCAACATATCAACATCGCCTGAAATTGCCTGACAGCGTTTAATTTCTGGGATGCCACGCATAATCTCAGCATAGGCTTCACAATTGTGTTCTTTGTAGCGAAGCTCTAAATGCGCAGCAATCGGCGCTTGCTCGCTATGGGTACCCAAACTAGCATGATAGCCACTGATCTGCCCACTGCTCTCTAAATTGGCGATGCGCTCGGCGGTGGCCGAACGCGAAAGGTTTACTTGTCGCGCAATTTGACTCACCGGAGTACGCGCATTGGCCACTAACATAGCGACAATTTTTTGATCAAACTTATCCAAGCATTAACTTCCCTTTAATCACCCTATTTGACATGACAAAGTTTTTTAAGAATTAAACTAAACCAACTCTGGCGCAAACCACGCCAGCTCTTTGTGCAACTCTGTAACGCTACCAACAACAATTAAAGACGGGCTTTCGGCTTGCTGCGCCAATTTTGGTAGTTCAGCTAAACTGCCGGTTAATACGCGTTGCTGCGGCGTAGCACCACGCTCAATAATGGCACAAGGGGTGGTATCGGCTAAGCCATTTTTAATCAGATTTGTCTGAATGGTTGGACACTGCTTAAGACCCATATAAAACACCAAGGTGTGATTAGAATGCGCTAACGAAGGCCAATCAATATCTTCACCATGCTGCTTTAAATGGCCGGTAATAAATTGCACGCTCTGGGCGTGGTCTCGATGGGTAAGCGGAATGCCCGCATAAGCGGTACATCCCACTGCAGCAGTAATGCCAGGCACTACTTCAAAAGCTAAGTTTTCGGCTGCTAATGATTGCAACTCTTCACCGCCTCGGCCAAAAATAAACGGGTCGCCGCCCTTTAACCGAACCACGTGTTTACCTAACTTGGCTTGGTCTACCAAGATTTGGTTAATTTCATCTTGCGGTACAAAGTGATGGTCAAGCTTTTTGCCAACATACACCATCTCTGCGGTAGGCGAGGCTAAATCAAGGATCGCTTGCGACACCAAACGGTCAAATACAATGACGTCGGCGGTGCGGATGCGCTTCACCGCCTTTACGGTAAGCAAGTCTGGATCACCAGGTCCGGCACCAACCAGCGAAACAAAACCCAGCTCGTGAATAGCGGTAGATGAAGAGTGGGACATTGTCTGTTTCCTTATTACTTGGTAGAGCGAATATGATAATTAACCTGAGCTCGGGATAATAAAATGGTTTCTAGCGGCTATTTTTACTTACTTCGGTGTTGAAGCTGCTTGCAATAGTCTAGCTATTGACGCGCAGCTTCGCCTTGAACTAAGCAAAACTATCTCGCCAGAAACATAACACTAGATTAAGTACTTGGTTGCAACGTTATCGTCACTTCCCTATCCCGAGTTCAGGTTAATTAGTTTAGTGGGCCTTGCGGCCAAAACCGTAGAGTATCAGTTCATAAGCTTCAAATACAAAAAAACCCCTAGCAACAGCAAGGGGTTATCATTTCAAGGTAAAACTACTGTGTAATATGCTTAGGCAGCTTTACGTTGTGGCAAGGTTTTACCATGAGTAACGTAAAGGCTTAGGCCAGTTACTAATAAGCCACCAACCAAGTTACCAAGAGTAACTGGAATTTGGTTCCATACTAACCAATCAGTGATAGTGAACTCTGCACCTAGCATCATGCCTAGTGGGAATAGGTACATGTTTACTACGGCGTGTTCAAATACCAAACCAAAGAAGATGAAGATTGGGAACCACATCGCCAATACTTTACCGCCAACGGTTTTAGAGGTCATAGCGCCAACCACCCCTAAACACACCATCCAGTTACACAAGATGCCTTTAACAAACACCGTAATCCAACCGTTTAAGCCATGCTCGGCAAAGCCTAAAGTACGGGCAGTTGAAGCTTTAACAAAGGCTTGGCCTACTGCGCCAGGCTCAACACTAAAGTTCATGGTAAAGGTTAAGGCAACCAAAAACGCTACCGATACTGCACCAATAAGGTTACCTAAACCCACTAATAGCCAGTTACGAAGCACCCCTTTGGCGGTGACACCTTTGCGTTTTTCAAACAGCGACAATGGCGCTAACGCAAATACACCGGTTAGTAAGTCAAAACCCATAAGGTTCAAAATACAAAAACCAACTGGGAATACTAAAGCACCCACAATAGGTATACCGGTTTGCACTGCTGCGGTAATAGCTACAGCTACTGCAATCGCTAAAATTGCGCCAGCCATAATACCGCGCACAATGGTATCGCGAGTAGACATAAATACTTTGCTTTCGCCAGCATCGATCATCGTTTGAACGAATTCAGCGGGTTTTACGTAAGACATAATGCTTCCTTAATTTTCTAAAATAAAATCTGTTATGCACTCACCGCAACACTGTCGGCTTTAATCTGCACCTTATAGCTCGCTACCGAGACCGTTGGGTTCTCTAGGCAGATGCCGGTTTCAAGATTAAAACGTTGCTTTTTAAGTGGGCTTGCTACCCAAAGCTGACCTTGATGCTCACAAATCAATCCGCGCGACAATACGTTCGAATTAGCAAAAGGGTCCATGTTATTAATGGCAAATACTTGCTCATTGTTACGTGGGCGAAAAAGGGCTACTTGCTGGCCATTGACTAGCGCGCAAATACCGGTACCTGGGGTAATATCGTTTAGCTTACAAACGGTTTTAAAACTCATAATTATGCCTCCAACTCAACGTGTAGAATGTCGCCTTTTGCCTGTGGGTGTTTCTCGGCAAAAGTAGCCGGGCGATGCTGTTCGCGCTCGCTAACAAACACTACGTTTTCATCACGTTGGTCGCTATTAATGAAATGAGCAAAACGTTTAAGTTGCGCTTCGTCGTTTAGAGTGTCGCTCCACTCACAGCTATAGCTCGCAACCAATTTAGCCACGTCGGCTTCTAGTTGTTGGTTAATCCCAAGCTTGTCGTTTACAACCACTTCACGCAGGTAATCTACACCGCCCTCTAGGTTCTCTAACCAAACCGAAGTACGTTGTAATTTGTCGGCGGTGCGAATGTAGAACATCATGAAACGATCTACGTATTTAATCAGGGTTTCTTGGTCTAAGTCTGCAGCCAGTAAATCGCCGTGGCGTGGCTTCATACCGCCGTTGCCGCCTACGTACATATTCCAGCCCGCATCGGTGGCGATAATGCCTAAATCTTTACCTTGGGCTTCGGCACATTCGCGGGTACAACCCGATACACCAAACTTCATTTTGTGAGGAGTACGAATGCCTTTGTAGCGGTTTTCTAGCATTACGCCCAAACCAACACTGTCTTGCACACCAAAACGACACCAAGTGCTACCCACACAGGTTTTAGCCATGCGTAAGGCTTTGCCGTAGGCTTGGCCTGTTTCGTAACCAGCAGCAATTAACTTGCGCCAAATATTTGGAAGGTCATCTTTTTGCGCACCAAACAAACCAATGCGCTGAGCGCCAGTCACCTTGGTATAAAGGGCATATTCTTCTGCTACTTCAGCTAGTACACCAAGGGCTTTAGGGGTAACTTCGCCACCCGCCATGCGTGGAATCACCGAATAGGTGCCGTCTTTTTGCATGTTGCCAAGGAAGTTATCATTGGTATCTTGCAGGCTTACTAACTCTGGTGCCAATACGTGGTCGCCCCAGCAAGAAGCTAAAATAGAGCCAACGGCTGGTTTACATACTTCACAGCCGTAACCTTTACCGTGTTTGTTTAATACCTGTTCAAAGCTTCTATGGCCTTCAATTCGAACTAGGTGGAACAGCTCTTGGCGTGAGTATTCAAAATGTTCACAAAGGTGGTTATTAACTTCTACGCCGGCTTTAGCCAACTCGGCATTTAGTACTTGGCCAATTAGCGGTAAACAACCACCACAGCCAGTGCCTGCATTAGTAGAGGCTTTAATTTCGGCCATCGTCGTTTGGCCATCGGCCACTGCTACAGCTATCTTACCTTTGGTAACATCGAAGCAAGAACAAATAACCGCTGAATCAGGTAAAGAGTCTGCGCCCATTGCTGGTTTTTCTGCACCCGCATGAGCAGGCAAGATAAGCGTGTCTGGATGTTCAGGTAAATCAATGTCGTTAAGTTTAAGCTGTAGTAAGTTGCCGTAATCAGCGGTATCGCCCACTAACACTGCACCTAATAGTTTTTTGCCGTCTTCTGAAACGATCAGGCGTTTATACACACCCTCTTCATCATTTTGGTAAACAAAGCTCTTACAGTTTGGCGTGCGACCATTAGCATCACCAATGCTGCCTACCTTTACTCCCAGTAACTTAAGCTTGGCACTCATGTCTGCGCCTTCAAAAGCACTGTTGTTACCTAGCAGGTGGTCAACCGCTACCTGCGCCATTTTGTAACCAGGTGCCACTAAACCAAAGAAACTCTCGTTCCAAGAGGCACACTCACCAATGGCGTAGATGTTTTCGTCTGAAGTTAAACATTGATCGTTAATCGCAATACCACCTCGAGGTGCAATGCTTAGCTCAGCTTGACGCGCTAACTTGTCTTGCGGACGAATACCGGTAGAGAACACAATGAAATCAACTTCTAGCTTGGTTTCATCGGCAAAGAGCATGGTATTACGAGCATGCTCACCTTGCGTTTGGATCTCCAAGGTGTTTTTGCTGGTATGCACTTGCACACCCATGCGCTCAATTTTGTTGCGCAGCAAAAAACCACCTTGCTGGTCGAGCTGCTCGGCCATTAATACTGGAGCAAACTCAATAACATGGGTTTCTACGCCCAGTGCTTTTAAAGCACCTGCCGCTTCTAAACCTAATAGCCCGCCACCAACAACCGCACCGCTCTTACTCTTTTTAGCAGATGCTTCAATGGCTTTTAAATCTTCAATGGTACGGTAAACAAAACAGTCTTTGTTTTCGCTACCTTTAATCGGTGGAACCCAAGGATAAGAACCCGTAGCCATTACTAGTTTGTCGTAAGCAATCTCACGGCCAGTGCTTGAATACACCACTTTTTGCTCACGGTTGATGTTGATGGCACGTTCGCCAAGCAATACCTCAATGCCGTGTTTTTCGTAGAAGCCATGTTTAACAAGAGACAGCTCTTCAGCGGTGTGATGAGAAAAGTATGAAGACAAGTGAACACGATCGTAGGCAACTCGAGGCTCTTCACAGAAAACTGTTACGTCGAATTGGCTTAAGTCAGCCTTCTCGACCAAATCTTCTAAATAACGGTGCCCCACCATACCGTTACCAACAACTACTAGCTTCAGCTTGCTCATAGATTTTCCAGCGACAAAATAAGATTAATGCGCGGATAGTAAGATGTAACAAAAATAAAAGAATGATGTAGATCAATAACAACTTTAAACTACCCTAAAGAGGTATACTGAATGCTTAACCACCAAAACCCGTAATATAATTACATTTAGGTAATAAATTGACGCTAAAATTCACGTACTCCGGCAATCGTGATTTTGTAAAATCGCGGAAATATTTTTTACAAAGCGACTCAAAATAGGTAGTTGGTTTGAAAATTAAGCACCGTTATTTAGCCCTTAACGACACAAAAAAAGGCTAAAGTTAATAAAGAAAAAATAACGATAACAAGGTTAAATAAATGTTGCCGAAACTTATTTGCGCAGTAGTGTGTGCATTCGGGCTGTTTTCGGCATTTGCTATTTGATAAACCCTAAGCCTGCCCGGCAACACCGTTAAATTGACGGCAAACACCGACTATTTGGCGTTAGTTTCCGCTATTTTGACAGCTTTCAAGTGGCTTGATTGGCGCTATGCTTTAACTTTGTTATTCATCCTGTAAGCATTTATGAGCCGTTTAAATCAACAACTTGGCATAGGCCAAGGTATCGCATTACTCGCCACCTCTTTACTTGGCACAGGCATCTTTGTTGTTCCTGCTATTGCCGCCAGCATTGCCGGACACAGTTCTTTATTAGCCTGGCTATTGCTGATTAGCTTGGTATTGCCAATTGCCTTTACCTTTGCGGCATTAGGCAAGCGTTATCCACACGCCGGCGGGGCCGCTCACTTTGTTGCCAAAGCCTTAGGGCCTCGAGCCGAAAAGCTCACAGCCTTTTTATTCATTTCGGTGTTACCGGTTGGCTTGCCTGCTGCGCTAATGATGGCGACCGGATTTTGGCAAGCGATGTTTTCTATCACGCCAAATACCGCCTTAATCATTCAACTTGGTACGCTACTCAGCATGTGGCTATTAGGCATGGGAGGCGCAAAACTCTCAGGCAATATTCAAGGTTTGATTGCGATTGCGATTGTATTGCTGGTAGCGGCATTGTGGTGGCAGGGCGATGTGCAAGCAGGCGATTATCAGCTTCCTGAACAGATCGATATTCCTAGTATTGCCCCTGCATTAGCTGTGATGTTTTGGTGTTTTGTAGGCATTGAAGCCTTTGCCCATATGGGCGAAGAGTTTCGTCGGCCAGAACGAGATTTCCCCATTGCCTTATTATTGGGTGTGTTTTTGGCTGGCGCTGTGTACTGGGCGGCGTCGGTGGTGGTGCTTAAATACGGCAGCTATGGAGACCAACTTACCAATACCCAATCACTGCCTCATTTAGTTGCCATTATCTTCGGTAAAAAAGCCAAGTGGCTAGCCGCCATGGTGGGCTATTTAGCGTGTTACGCTAGCATCAATATTTATATACAAGGCTTTTCGCGCTTGCTCTGGAGCATGGCCGATGAGGCTCAGCGGCTAAAACCGTTAGCGCGTTTATCCAAAAATAAAGTTCCACAACATGCACTTAGCACCATTGTTATAGTTTGTGCGATTAGCTGTGTTACAGCCTGGTTATTTGAGCTACCGCTGGACGAGCTAATCCGTTATGCCAACGGCAATTTCATCATGGTTTATCTGTTGAGTATGCTAGCTGGTGCCATTTTATTACGTGGTTTTTTTAAGCTGCTCGCCATGGTTGGCGTGCTGCTTTGTTGCTTGCTGTTAGCTGCCTTAGGTCAGCAGAGCGTCTATGTATTGCTTCTCTGCGCGGCTTTCTTGCTATTGCAAGTTGCTTTTAAGCAGCTACAAACGCGAATCAAGGTAGGCGCCCAATAACTAAAGAACAACGACAGCCCTAGTAAAGTGCTTACCCCAGCAAATAGATTGAATACAACAGTGGTTTATTTTGCTTAATTGCTTGCGGCTTTAATTCAATTACCGTAGGCTAAAAATTCATCATCAAGGAAATGATATGACCGCATTTTTAACCACAAATCAGCTAAGTCGCTTACTCGCACCCAGTGCAAGTATTTGCTTGGTTACACTGTGGCTGCTGCTTATTTCTAGCAGCGGTGAAATGTAGGTATTTTTCACTGGCTGCGAAGTGCAGCCAGACCTTATTTGCCCTTCGTAGCCTTATCCCACTCCTAAAACAAGGCTCGCAAGGACATGACTATCAGTAAAACTAGCAACATCTTCGCTTCCATTCCGCGCTTTTCTCAAGCAGCTAAAGGGCTCTGTTTGGCCTTGGTTGCCACCGCCTTGTTTTCTCTCAAGGGAATTTGGATCAAGCTGGCTTACCAATTTGGTATCGACCCCGCCAGCCTAATGACGCTGCGTATGGCTTTTAGCTTACCGATTTACCTATTGTTAGCATTGTATTGGTGGAGGTTAGGCCGCTTAGAACATCAAAAACTGAAAGGTAACATTCTGCCGGCTGCGCTGGTTGGCATAGCAGGGTATTACCTAGCTAGCTTTTTAGATTTAAGTGGCCTGCAATTCATCTCGGCACCGCTTGAGCGCGTAGTATTGTATGCCTACCCTGGATTTACCATTTTGCTAGCATGGTTAGTTTTCCGCCAAAAGCCGCAGTTAATTGTGGTGCTTGCCCTGCCCCTTAGCTGGTTAGGCGTGGGGTTAATGATGTGGAGTGAAACCGGCCATCAGCATGATCCCCAGCAACTTATCTGGGGAACCAGTTTGGTTATCGCTAGCGCCTTTAGTTTTGCTTTTTACTTGGTTTTTAGCAAAAACATTGTGGCCAAGATCGGCAGCCAAGCTTTTACTCTTATTGCAATGATTGCCGCCAGCATTGCTATTTTCATCCACTTTAGCTTGCACGGGGACTTTACCGCACTGCTCAACTATCCCCGTCAGGTTTATTGGTATGCGGCTTATATGGCGCTATTTTCTACGGTAATTCCCTCATTTTTATTTAGTGAGGCTATCCATCGTATCGGCGCACAACGCACTGCGATTAGTGGCAGTGCAGGCCCGGTGTTTACCTTAATAATGGCCGCTTGGGTATTGGGCGACAGTATTGGTGCTCTGCAAATTGCTGGTATTGGCCTAGTTGTGGTGGCCGTGGCGCTACTAAACAAAAACTAAGCAAACAAGGCATAGCCTAAGGCTATGTCTTGTTTTATTCTCAGCTTACAACTGCTGCATCTGGCCATTAACTTAAATACAATGACAACGCTTAAATATTTAGCCGCTTACCCCGAGGCACTCACCAGTAAAATTGAAGATCTGCTTAAGCAGCAGCGCTTGGGTGAGTTTTTACTAAAAAGGTACCCAACAACGCACAATATATATAACGATAAAACCCTGCGCGACTATTGTTTGTCACTAAAAAACCAATATATGCGTAAATCGGCACCGCTGAGTAAGGTTGTTTTTGATAAGAAAATTCACGTGGTTAACCATGCTTTAGGTTTACATACTTATGTATCGAGAGTGCAGGGAAGTAAGTTAAAGAGTAAAAATGAAATAAGAGTGAGTAGCCTATTTCAAAACGTACCTGAGCCGTTTTTAAACATGATCGTGGTTCACGAACTCGCTCATCTAAAAGAAAAACAACATAACAAAGCTTTTTACCAACTGTGCCAACACATGTTGCCTAACTATCACCAGCTTGAGTTTGATACGCGAGTTTACCTTACTCAACTAGAAGAAGCTGGGCCAATTTACTAGCTGTCAGCTAGCGATAAAACCACTGAAAACAGCGTGTTAACAAAGATAGATTGTCGCGCAACGTCACCAGCTAGAAGGCGATCTCTCTTTCTTGTTCGCCGTTGGCAGATTACATAACAGATTGTGAAACAACAACAAGTTACTCACTTCTGTATGGGTAATTAGAACAAGCCCAATGGCCTACCCCTGCCCGCGAAAATTATTAGCCAAAATTTAAACAACAAATTTCTTGTCAAACTCAACAAGCTGGTGTTTAATCGCGCCGTTTTTCAGAATTTATGGCAGCAAAGAGGCTGCGGTAAGTTTATATTTCCCCAACAAATACAAGGTATTTATGGTTCTCGTGGCATAAGCCGTGTTAATTGCCCTGCAGTTTTCACGGTACACATAGACGTAAACAATTATGATTCTATCCATTACAATGAAAGCGTTGTTTCGACAACTTCGACTATTTATCGTAACCCTATACGCAGTGCAAGACTGCGATAATTTCTACCACTCGTCGGTACGCTACATCCGCCGTATCCGCTTAAACGCTTCCCGAGAAGAAACCGCCTCTAGTATTTGCTAACAGCGAGTTAGCTCGCGCCCTTATTTACTGTGTTTTTAGCAGGGGATACCCGTATCCATTGTTTAAAAAACGCAGCGCTTTCTCATACCCAAATTTCAATTTAAGGATCCAACATGTTAGTTGATCAACGTTATTTCGAAACTTTACACAATGGTTACGGCCAGTACTTTGATGTAAGCGAAGTGCTCTTTGAGCAAACTACAGAATCTTGGCAATTGGTTATTTTTGACAACCCTCAATTTGGTCGAGTGATGGCACTTGACGGCATCATTCAAACCACTGAGCGCGATGAGTTTATTTACCATGAAATGCTAACTCATACGCCTTTATTGGCCCATGGAAATGCTAAAAGTGTACTGATCATTGGAGGGGGTGATGGTGGCATGTTGCGAGAAGTGGTGAAACATCAAAACGTAGAGCACATTACCATGGTTGAAATTGATAATGCCGTGGTGGAAATGTGCAAGACTCATCTGCCCAATCACTCAGCGGGTTCTTACGATGACCCAAGAGTTAATCTCGTCATTGATGACGGAGCGGCCTTTGTCAACAATACTAAGCAACGCTTTGACGTAATCATTTCTGATTGCACCGATCCTGTTGGCCCAGGAGAAGTATTATTTAGCTCTGATTTTTATGCTGGCTGTAAATCATGCCTAAATGAGGGCGGCATTTTTGTTGCTCAAAATGGCGTTGCATTTATGCAAATCGATGAAGTTACCACTACCAAGGCGCGTTTAGCGAGCTACTTCAACGATACCAACTTTTATTGTGCAGCGGTACCTACCTACATCGGTGGTGTAATGACCTTTGCTTGGGCTTGCGACAATCAAGAGCTGCGTAAAACCCCATTAGAGCTGATTGAACAGCGCTATCAAGCCGCCCAACTAAACACCCGTTACTACACGCCTGCGATTCACTTCGCTAGCTTTGCATTGCCGCGATTTGTTGAGCAAGCAATCGCAACTACTCCCGTTCAACAACGCTAGGACTTTACAAATGAAGACAACCGATTGGACCACCAAAAACAGTTGCTCACTATACAACATCCCCTTCTGGAGCCAAGGTTATTTCGATATTAACACCAGTGGCAATGTTGTAGTACGCCCTAACCAACAACAGCCTAATGACGAACTGGAATTAACAGCGATTAGCCGAGAGTTAACTCGCCAAGGAGTATCATTGCCAGCCTTAGTGCGTTTTCCTCAAATCTTAGGAGACCGCGTAGCTAGACTGTGCCAAGCCTTCAATCAAGCGATGTCAAACTACCAATACCAAGGTGATTACTTGGCGGTATACCCCATCAAGGTAAACCAACAACGTAATGTGGTTAAAGCCCTATTAGAAAGTCGTTCGGCTAAACAACGACAATTAGGCTTAGAAGCCGGCAGCAAACCGGAGCTCATGGCTGTATTAGCTGTCGCTCAACAGGCTAGTTCAGTGATTGTTTGTAATGGTTACAAAGATAGAGAATATATTCGTTTAGCCTTAATTGGCGAAAAACTTGGCCACCAAGTTTATATCGTTCTTGAAAAGCTCTCGGAACTAGAGATGGTGATCAGCGAAGCTGCAAAACTGGGGGTAACACCTCGACTAGGTTTGCGAGCACGTTTGGCCTCTCAAGGACATGGAAAATGGCAAGCCAGTGGCGGAGAGAAATCCAAATTTGGCCTATCTGCAGCTCAAGTATTAAAGGTAGTTAGCGAACTTGAACACCAAGGAATGCTTAGTTCACTGAAATTATTGCATTTTCATCTTGGCTCACAGATTGCCAACATTAGAGATGTTCGTAAAGGTGTCAGTGAAGCCGCACGTTTTTACTGTGAATTGCGCCAGCTAGGAGCTGAGATTAGTTGTATAGATGTGGGCGGAGGTTTGGCCGTGGATTATGACGGTACACGCAGCCAAAACCCAAACTCTATGAACTACAGCATGGCTGAGTACGCCAATAACATTGTTTACAGTATTGGCGATATCTGCCAACAGTATAACCATCCAATGCCCCGCATTATTTCAGAATCTGGCCGCAGTTTAAGTGCTCATCACGCGGTACTAATTACTGATGTTATTGGCATAGAAGGCTATCATCCTGAAGCCATCACCGCACCCGATGAAAATGCACCACAAATCTTGCACAATATGTGGGCAACATGGACAGAGCTGAATCAAGGTGCTGAACAACGCGCCATAGTTGAAAGTTACCACGATAGCCAAAGTGATTTAGCCGAAGTACATACTCAATTTAATTTGGCCTTGCTAGATTTAGAGCAACGCGCTTGGGCAGAGCAACTCAACCTAAGAATCAGCTATGAAATTCAGCAACGTTTATCGAGAGAAAATCGTAGCCATCTTGACTTACTCAACGAGCTGCGTGAGCGTTTGGCCGACAAGTTTTTTGTCAATTTTTCACTGTTTCAATCACTGCCTGACAACTGGGGGATTGATCAAGTATTCCCCATCCTTCCTCTATCAGGACTAGATAAAGCTCCTGATCGTCGCGCAGTGATGCTCGATATCACCTGTGACTCCGACGGCAGTATTGATCAATACGTTGATGGCTTAGGCATAGAAACCACACTCCCCGTTCCAGCTTGGAATAAAGAAGAACCTTATTTGATGGGATTCTTTTTGGTGGGGGCGTATCAAGAAATTTTAGGCGATATTCATAATCTGTTTGGCGATACCGATACCGCTTCAGTGCTAGTTGATGCAAAAGGAAAAATGCGTATTAAAGATATCACTCCTGGTGATACCGTCGAAGACGTATTGGGTTACGTAAACCTTAACAGTGATGAGTTTATAAGAAGCTATCGAGAATTAGTTCGACAGCATATACCCAAAGACCAACAACGAACCATTTTGTCTGAATTGGAAGCGGGCCTTCGAGGCTACACCTACCTAGAAGATTACGTAGAGGCCTAAAAGGAAATAATAGCCATGTTTTTTGAAGGTTCAGAAAAGAAAATTGAACTGGTAGTAGAGGCAGGATGCCCACCACTGCGCAGCTTGGGTTATCCGTTTTGGCACAAGGTCGTGAAAGCGGCCGAGGCCGATATACTCTCTACCCTAAGTAACCAATACTGCGACGCATACTTACTCAGTGAATCCAGCCTGTTTGTGTGGGACGATCGTTGCTTAATGCTAACCTGTGGTAACACCACCTTAGTCAATTCAGCCCTGTTGCTAGAGGAACACTTAGGTAGCGACAATATCGCCTTCTTCAGTTATCAACGAAAAAATGAGTATCAGTCGCAGCTTCAGCACACGAGCCTGCAACAAGATTTAGATAAACTACGTAGCAAATTACCAATAAAAGCTTATCAACTAGGTTACTTAGACAGCCATCACCACTTTTTGCTACATCTAGATAAACCTTACACACCAGCTAAAAATGATATTACCTGTGAACTGCTGATGTATCATACTCAAGGGCCTGCAGCGGACTATTTGCGTTCAACACATCAAACCATCGAACAAATAAGAGCATTACTTAAGCTGGATATAATATTGCCAGATTTTGAATTAAATGACTTTTTGTTTGAACCATTTGGTTACTCAGTAAATGCTATCCGAGGCAAAGACTACGCTACAATTCACATCACACCTGAACAACATAGCTCTTATGTGAGCTTTGAGACCAACCTCAACCTGGGTGGCGCTCATGCCTATATTGTTAAGCAACTGCTAGCTATTCTGCAACCTGCCAGCTGGGACACTGTAGGATTTAACTGCCAACCCTTTTCCCCGTTGAGCGCCGTTCAGTTCGAAGTCGGTAAGTGCACTCAGCCTTTAGACTGCGGTTACATTTTAGATTTTCGTCACTACCAACATCTCCAAAAAACCACGCTACCTACCAAGCAGCTTTAAACAGTCGATTCAATAATAAGCTTAGAGTATTCAGCTTATTAGCCACCGGTGTCAGTTGGCACCAGTGGCTAAAGTTACTGCATATTTTGCTCAATATAGCTGCTATGCTAAGAGTCGAAATGTAATAATTAAATATATTGAATTCGGTTTGGAACTAACTTAGAGTAAATACTCTAATCAAAAAGGGACGCTGACTTAGTGATTCAATTCTTTTTTGGCACATTGTTCAAAAGAATATGGCCTTTGTTATTAACGACTGTATTTGCCAGTACCCATGCCGCAGCGATTAGCTTTGAACAAGCATGGCAAGAGGTACTTGAAAAAAACCAAAGCCTAGCCGCCAACAAAGAAAGCGTAGCCCGCAGCGAAGCACTGCGCGACGCGGCAAAAGATCTCTACTACCCCAAAGTAGATTTAACCGGTAACTACACCCGTTTAGAAAAACCCGTTTCGCTTGATTTAAAAGACTTAGAGCCTTTGGCATCACTCGATTTAAGTGGTTTAGACCCCGCTCTAGGACAAATTTTAGCGCCGCTTTTAAACTTACCAACGGTAACTAACTTCACTGAGCAAGACATTACCACCAGCTCCATTCGAGCAATTTGGCCGCTGTATACAGGTGGCCGCCGTGGCGCCGCCATCGATATCGCGCGTGAGCAAAATATTGAAGCTGGAAAAGTACTCGCCATGCAGCAGCAGGCTAAATTTGAAGACCTCGCCAAAGTTTATTTTGGGGTGGTGCTGGCTGCACAAGTGGCAGAAACCTATAAAGAGGTGGAAGACGGGCTTAAAAAACATCAACGTAATGCGGTAAAACTAGAGCAGCAAGGACAAATCGCCTTTGTGGAACGACTGCAAGCGGATGCCTCTTACGATAAGGCCAAAGTTGATACCAAAAAAGCCCTGCGAAATTATGAAATAGCCCAGTTAGCCTTAAAAGAATTGCTGCATGCCCAACAAGCTATTCAGCCCACAACCAACTTGTTCACCTATGCAGAACTCCCCGAGCTAGAAAGCTTTATGTCGCATACTCTCAATGGCTACCCAGGTTTAGCCATACTTGATAGCAAGTCAGAACAAGCTAAAAAAATGGTGACTATCGCCAAAGGCAGCTATATGCCAGAGGTATACATGTTTGGTAACTATGACATCTACAAAGGTGACAGCTTAGCCGCTAAATACGCGCCCGATTGGATGGTGGGTGTTGGTGTGTCGGTGCCAATTATTGATAACTCTGGTCGCTCCGGCAAAGTAAATGCCGCCAATAGCACCGTACTGCAAATTTCTTATATTCGTGCCCAAGCAGAGCGCGACCTTGGCTTGCTGGTAGAAAAAACCTATCGAGAAGCCGAGTTAGCATTAGAAGAATACCAAGGGCTAGAATCCACCTTAGCGCTAGCAAAAGAAAACTTACGTATTCGACTTAAAGCCTTTAGCCAAGGTTTAGCGACATCTCTCGACGTTGTGGATGCCGAGATGTACCAAGCGAGTGTAAAAACTCAACGCCAATCAGCAGCTTATAGCCATGTCATCGCATTGGCTAAACTTACCGCCTTAAGTGGTGAAATGGCCAATTTTTCTCAATATTACCGATTTAACTAGGGTCTATTATGCGTAAATTTTCTGTGGTGTTACCCATTATGCCCTTAGTGGCGATTATTGCTTGGGTTGCTTATTCATTTTGGCAGGCTTATCAGCCGCAGCCCTATACGTTGCAAGGCCAAATTGAAGCTCAGCAGTACAATATTTCATCCAAAGTAGCTGGGCGAATCGACCAAGTATTAGTGAGAAAAGGCGACCAAGTAGAGCCTGGGCAATTAATCTTTTCCATTACCAGTCCGGAACTTGATGCCAAATTAGAGCAAGCTAAAGCCGGTCAACAAGCAGCATCAGCCATGGCTGAACAAGCCGAAAACGGCGCTAGAGCACAAGAAATAGCCGCAGCTAGAGACCAATGGCAAAAAGCTTTAGCAGCCGCTAACTTGGCAGAAAAAACCTACCAGCGGGTTGATAACCTGTACAAAGATGGCGTAGTTGCCGAGCAAAAACGCGACGAGGCTTACACCCAATGGCAAGCTGCGCGTTATACCGAAAATGCCGCCTCACAGATGTATCAACTGGCCAAAGAAGGCGCCCGTGACGAAACTAAGCGCGCAGCCTTAGAGCAAGCCCGCGCCGCAGCGGGTGTCGTCGCAGAAGTAGAGGCTTTCACCAGCGACACTTTAGTGACAAGCTGGCACTCAGGCGAAGTAAGCCAGTTACTATTACAAAGTGGTGAACTTGCTCCTACTGGCTTTCCGGTGGTTTCAATTATTGATATGCAGGATGCTTGGTTGGTATTGCACGTTCGTGAAGATCAACTTAGCCAATTTCAAGTAGGCCAGCAATTTAACGCCAAACTACCAGCCCTTAATAACCAAAGCTACAAATTTGAAGTTAGCCATGTTGCAGTGATGGGCGATTTTGCTACTTGGCGCGCCACCGATAGCCGTACCGGCTTTGATTTACGTACCTTTGAAGTTGAAGCCCGTCCATTGCAGCAGATAGAGCAATTACGCGTAGGCATGAGCGCCATTGTTGAGCTTGAGCAACCTTAAGATGAATGCCACCAGCGAACCACCGCTTAGCCTGAGACAATTGTACCTACAACAATGGCTTTTGCTACGTGACAATCGCTGGCTAATGGCCATGCTAACTTGGTTGCCATTGTTCGCTTTTTTGGCTGTTTGGTGGGTATTTTCTTCGGGTTTAACGCGCGAGCTACCAATTGCTGTGGTTGACCACGATCATAGCCAATTATCGCGCAGCCTAATTAGTCACTATAATGCTAGCCCAGCACTCAAAGTACACAGCGTTTACGGTGAACCACAAGCCCGCTCTATGTTACGCACTGGGGAAGTATCGGCTTTAATAATAATTCCAGCCGATATGGAAAAGCACACCAAGCTGGCACAAACACCTAGCGTTGCAGCTTATTACAACAGCCAGTTCATGGTAATTGGTAAACAAATTAACTCTGCTCTGCAACAAGCTCACGGCACTTTTAGTGCTAAAGTTGCAGTAGCAAAAGCACTCAGCCACGGCACTACCCAAACCTTACAAGCATTGGGTGGTGCTGTACCTATTCGCAATCAAATCAGCGCGTTATATAACGGCAATAGCAACTATGCCCAATTTATTGTGTCGGCTGCATTACCTGCTTTTTGGCAAATTTTGATTATGACGGTAATGATTTTGGCGCTAGGCGCAGAGCTAAAAAACAATAGTTTTAAAAGCTGGTTAGCCCAGCAAGCTTGGCAAAAGCTAACCATAAAACTTAGCTTTTTTGGCGCTTTATTATGGCTGCAAGGCATATTGCTGTGCACCTTAATGTTCCACGGCTTTGACTGGCCAATGCGAGGTTCCTGGAGTGTATTACTACTGGCCTTATTACTTTGTGTGGTTGCTTCTCAAGCAATTGCCCTAATTTTCATGCTGCTATTTCAAAACATAGAGCGAGCACTCAGTTATGCGGCGGCATTAACCGCGCCTAGCTTCGCCTTTATGGGGGTCACTTTTCCGATCAGCGATATGCCCTGGTTTGCCCAATTTTGGCGACAACTTATTCCGGTAACCCATTACATCGAGGTGCAAATAGCCCAAGCTAACTACGGCGCCAGCGCCATACAATCAGTGCCGAATTTATTAGCTTTACTAGTATTCTGTATTGCCTTTATCAGCGCAGCATGGTTGATAAAAATTCGCTTTAGTAATCCATACAAGATGAGACTAAGGTCATGAATACAGGATTACTATTTCGCATAGAATTGCGCAGAATTATGCGTAACAGCGCACTAACTCTAACGGTATTTGGCGGTTTGCTGCTATACGCTTTTTTGTATCCTCAGCCCTACTTAAACCAAACCCCATTACAACAACCTATTGCAGTAATTAATGCTGATGGCAGCCAACTAAGTCGCCAGTTAATCCGTATGGTGGACGCAAGCCCGCTGCTAAAAGTGACCAGCCAAGTTACTAGCATAGAACAAGCTCAACAACAGTTAGTAGAGCGTGAAGTAGGTGGATTATTAGTGATTCCCGAGCATTTCTATAGAGATGTATTAATGGGCCGCTCACCCACTTTATCTTATGCTGGGGATGCATCTTACTTTTTAGTTTACGGAACCATAGTACAAGGCTTAGCCAGTACTTCTGGCACCTTAGCCGCACAAGTCAAAGTAGCCAAGATGGTAAGCGATGGGATCCCGCTAGCACTTGCCAGCACCTTACATTCACCCATTCAGCTAAATGCCAATGCAGCCTTTAATGCCCACCAAGGCTATCTGGATTATGTCATTCCTGCGGTGTTTATTGTGATTTTGCACCAAACGCTACTAATCGCAGTTGGGCTACATGCTGCGCCAACCTTTACCTCACAATCAACATTATTAAGGCGAGCCAGCCCTTGGCAGCTAGTGCTGGTTCGCAGCTTACTATTTGGCTTGATCTATAGTTTGATGAGCAGTTTTTATTTTGGAGTGGTATTCAGTTTTTATGGGGTACACCACTGGGCTAACATTGCCCATATCTGCCAGCTGCTATTGCCTTTTTTAATCGCTACTGCTGGCTTAGCCCAATGTATTGCGGTGATGCTACCTAAACGAGGCTACGCCACCATAGTAGGTTTAATGACCTCGCTACCCACGGTATTTGTATGTGGTTTTATCTGGCCGCTTAGCTCTATTCCACCTGCAATTAACATTATTGCCGATCTGATACCCGCCAAGCCCATGGTATTAGCGATGTTAAAACTCAACCAAATGGGCGCCAACTTTGGCGAGATTCAAGGCCACTTTGCTCATCTATGGATACTGGCGATTACCTTTAGTAGCTTAGCGCTAGCCTTACTCCATAAACAAAAAGCGAAAGCGACTCCTTCTCTCAACAAGGTCGAAAAGCTACTTTGATAAACTGACATTTACCCTAAAAACTAAACATTCTTTAAATCATTAGCTTAATTAGCAAAAGGAAAAGTAATTTTCATAAGCTCGAAGCGCTCACATCTTAAAAACACAATTACAACAACTTATCAATATTTGTCACAGTTCTAGTCGCTCACTCTGTAAACAAATTTGTGCAGTGTTAAATTCTAGATGTAGAGCAATTTGCTCGCACCTTGCAACCTTGGTTTAGGCCGGTTGTGCGTGTGATTAGGCCGTTTGCCTGACACATCAGTGATTAACATTGGATGGTGGGAATACTATGGAACAGTTTTATTTTACTTATTACGTAAACTACTTTGCTCGAAAAGCTAACAAGCTTCAAAAGGTAAAAGTACACTCATAAGTTGCTCTCGGTAACATAGGCCTTCTCTGCAGTATCTGGAAAGAATTGATAAGACCTAAAAGCCAGCTTTGCTTGCAAGGCTGGCTTTTTTTATTTCTAGCGGCTTAAGTTAGCTTCACAACAACAAGTAAGCCTGGCTGTTGGTTCTGCAATTTAATCTCGCCTCCATGCAAACGAACAATCGCCCTCACTAATGGTAAACCCAAACCGTAACCTGGGCTATTGCGGCTACTCTCTAAGCGATATAAACGCTGAAATACTTTGTCTAATTCAGCCTCTGGAATACCAGGGCCATTGTCGCTCACTGCAAAGCCATTAGCCTTAACGCTTAGTTGAATTTGCGCTTTCTCACCTGCATATTTGCTGGCGTTTTCTAGTAAGTTATAAACCGCCCGAAACAACAGAGTGGCATCGCCTTTTAAATAACACGCTTGCTCCACATGCAATGAAACAGTTTGCTGGCGCTCGGCGCATAAGGGATGAATCAGCTCCACGGCATCTTCAGCAATCTGCTCCAACTCTACGCCACTAAAGCTAGATTGTTGCTGGTGTTCTAAACGGGTAAGCTCCAGCATCGAGCTAAACGTCGCTAATATGCCATCCAGCTCCTGCAGCATACTCCCTAATTGTTCAGGACTTACTGCTTGCTGTTCGCTATCGAGTAACGCTTGCTCTAGCCGCAAACGCAAACGGCCCAAAGGGGTACGTAAATCATGCGCAATGGCATCGGTTACCCCGGCAATGGCATCAAAAGAATGCTCGACCTGCGCCAACATTTTATTGATGTGCGTGGCCATATGATCAAACTCATCGTTACGCGAACTCAACGCCACTCGAGCACTTAACTCACCCGCTTCCACTTGCTGCGCAATACGATTAATGCTGTTTACCCGTCGCAATACTTGCGCCGAGAAAAACCACCCCGTCACAATGCCTAGAACCAAGGCCAAACTTAGTGCAACAATGCTTGCTTGAATAAAGTGTTCACGTAAATCAAACAGCGCTTCGTCGTCGCTGGCTACCATCAGCCGCCCACCTTCCAGAGCTTGCACGCAGCCAGAATAAAGACGAATTTTATTGTAGTTGTAGACGGGGAAACGCTTTAATGCTGGGCACTGAGCCAAGCGTTTGGGAATAGCATCTAAGCGCCCATAGGTTGTTTGGCCATTATCAAAGGCCAGTACAAATTGGCGAGATTGCTCAGCCTGCAATAAAAATTGGCTGATAAAGTCTTGCGCGTTTAACTCTTTAGCTAACAAGCTTTGTTGTTGAATCAACAGGCCAAGTTGCTGGTCTTGACTCCGACTTAGCTGGCCAATGCTTAGCTGATACAGTACCCACAACAAAATCCCCACTACTAGCATCAGCAGTGCGGTATACATTCGAGTTAATCGCCAAATTGAGCTAGTGCGGGTTAACCGCCACATATAGCCCGTTTGACGTTTACTTTTCCACCATGCGGTAACCGACGCCACGCACGGTTTCAAGTAAGGCACTATGGCCATCTAGCTCTACCTTTTTTCGTAAACGTGCCACGTGCACATCAATAACATTGGTTTGTGGATCAAAATCGTAATTCCACACTGCTTCAAACAATAAGGTGCGGGTAACTACTTGGCCAGCATGCTCCATTAGGTAGCGCAATAACTTAAACTCCTTGGGCTGCAGTAGTATTTCTTGCTGGCCTCGCCATACCCGCCTTGCTAATAGATCCATGCTCAAATCGGCAACATGTAACTTATTTAAACTTGGCTCTGTTTGACCACGTTGACGCTGTAGCAGTATTTCGATGCGCACCAAAAGTTCAGCTAAGGCAAAGGGTTTTACTAGGTAATCATCGCCACCTTCGCGCAAACCTTTGACCCGCTCATCAACGCTGTCTAGGGCACTGAGTATTAGCACCGGCAAGTGTTTATTGGCATTACGCAAGGTAGACAACACCGTTAAACCATCGAGCTTGGGTAGCATGCGGTCTAAAACAATTAGCTGATAGTCCTGCTCTAAGGCCAGAAATAAACCTTCTTGCCCATCACTGGCTGCATCTACTTGATAGCCCTGCTCACTAAGCGCACGCTGCAAAAACTGCTGAGTAGTGAGATCATCTTCTACGATTAGTATTCGCACATTGCTTACCTTAAAAATGCCAAGAGGCAACACATTGGCTGCCTCTACTTCTGCGCTTAATGTTTTAAAACCGGAATGGTTTCACCACTTGCCACATCAACAATCACTCGCTGCTTGCCCTGCTCACCCAGTAGTTTGAATTTGTAAAAGGTAATGCCTTTTTCATTCTCTAATTCAAACTCAATAACCTGCGCTTGGTATTTGCTGTTCAGCATGGCCACAGTTTGTTGCAGTGACAACTCAGATTCTGCTAGCTGCTCGAGCGCTATACGCTCGTCTTCATCTAATTTGCTTACACCCAATATGCTTAGCTTGCTGCTTTCGTTTTTAAGCATTTCGCCATCGGCTAAGCTTAGCTTGAGTTTATGCTTTTGCTCTTGAGCAAGGTTTACTACATCTACTTCATAAACAGCTTGGCCACGGTAATCATCTAACTCTAGCTCGGTAATTTGCCCTGGATAAGTGTTGTGCACTTTTTCAATGGCTTGCTCTAAGCTAAAACCCGCTTTTTTGATTGCTAAAGCAGAAAGCGCATCATCATCGGCCATCACCGCTGTAGACGTTAATGCAACTGCAGCAGCAACACAGATTTTTTTCGATAATTTAATTGGAAGTTTCATTTGGCTAATCCTCGTTGTGTAATCGACATGAGCAGATTACTAAAACCGCCCTTACCGCAAGGTGGCCACAACATTACATTTTGTTCATCTTAATAAAAACAGAGACTAGCTGCGCAATAAGTACCTAGCTGTTGCCCAAATGATAGCGTTTATAAGAATAAAATAAACGATTAATCAAATAGTTCGGTGCTTGTTTTAGCGGCATTTTTTATTGCTGCGCCAAGGGCTCGGTAGTAAATTTTCGCAAGACCTCGGCTAAATGTTCCGCTTTGTCTTGATGTTTATTGTGCAGAAAATGATAAAGCGCTACTTGGTCGAGCACAGGACTCACCACAATGATTTGTTTATGCCAGTACTTTTTAATAACGTATTCGCCAAGTGACAGAGGCAAAACCACTACATCAACGCGCTCTCGGCCGAGCATAGTTAGCGCTTGATGAGCGGTATTAAAAAACTGAGTATTGTTGTGCTTACGCATCTTTTCTTCTAGAAACAAATGGCCCCGCACCCCTGCTACTCTGTATTGCTGCAAGCTTTGCCAATCGCTCACTAGCGCCTTATCTTTTTTTACAAAGGCAGCAATGGTGATATGGCCTACCGGCACCGGAATTAAAATATGATTAGGTAAGTAACTGCTGGCATAGCGGGTTCTGGCCAATTCGGCATCAATGTCATGATTATCTCTGGCATGACGCAATGAGCGTTTGGCTGGCATCGGCACGATGTCCACCTGATAGCCAAGTTCTGCATAAGCAGCGCTTACCGTATCGCGCACCTCTGGAAAAGCAGCGATAGTTTCAATCGTAGAGATACGTAAACTAGGCTTAGCACTCAAATAACCACAACAGAGTGTTAGCATGATCAAACAAACAGTTCGCATGCTATTTCCTTAATCTCAAAAGAAAGTAATAACTGACAATCTACTTTTTAGTGTAGTAGGTTACTTCTCAAATCAAGTCACAACACTGACAAATCTGTTTATTTATTGACCTAGCTTAATTAAGGCTCATTCAGCCGCTGCTTAAACAATTGAATTAACGGTTGATTGGCATTGCTCTCGCTTGGCAAGCTGCCATAGCCGTAATATAGAGCGAAGGCATCTTCATGGTAACTATGAAAATTAAAGTGGGTTTGGTACTGGTCAACAACATCTAGCACGTCACTCACCCATTGCAAGCCACCGCGTTGCTGTTCAAAACAAGCGCGAATACAGCCAAATTCACCAAGATAAAGCGGTACTTGGTGTAGCTCTCCCCAACGCTCCATGGGCTCAATCATTTTCTCAATCAGTTGTTTGTCCCAAGCAACAATATCTTTAAGCCCATGTTGAAAATCTAAACGCAACTGCACACGGCTAGCGGCACTCATTCCCTGGGTTTTTATCCAACCAGATATTTGATAAAAATGACCAACTTTAGGCACAACAAACTGTTGCGAGCTGCCATTATTAGCATCGCTGGTTGTCGCGCTAATCTGCAATATATCTTCACCTCCCTGGCGAAGGTGTTGCGAACGACCACGCTGATTAGCTGACCACAAGTACCAATCTGCGTGTTGGCTTAGGTCAATTTTCACTTCACGCAGAAGCTCCTTACCATCTGGTGCATATTCATTAATCACCACCTGCTTAAACCAGCTATCGCCAGCATTATTTGCCGACACGAGGGCTGGATAAATCAAATCAACTTTTGGGTCTTGGAGCTGTAGTTTTTTTCCTTCTACAAATTGCCAGTCGCTGTCGGCACTTATTGTTGGGTTATCAAACTGGGCGCCATACCAACTGGGTGAACCAATCACTTTCAGCCTATCGGGATCAGGATAAGAGGTCGGAACTTGGTATTGGCGTAACCATGAGGCTTGCTGATGGCTAAATGCCATTGGTTCATAAAAGTGATATTGGTAGACAACGTTGGGGTCGGCTAACTTAAAAAAGTTTTGCTGCTCGTCGATTTGCCATTGTTTTTTCACAGCCAACAACCGCTCTACAAAAATCATTTGTTGCTGGTTAACTTGTCGAATCGCCGTTACTAACTCGTTAGCAAGATCTTGCCACTGCTGTTTACTGTGAGTAGTGACCGGTTCGTTAAGTAAATCTAAGGCCGCTACATTGGGGTGGCCTTGGTAACGCTTGGCAATGGCTTGCCACAGACTAATTAGTCGCAGCTGATTTTCACGCTTATCCCACAAGGCATCGCCCGCACCATTAGATTGAAAACCGCCTTGAGGAACATGAATATTGAGCACAAGATAAATGCCATGCTTTTCTGCCCATTGCACATTTTTGTCTAACCAATCCCACCCTGATTGGTGATAAACGTATGGCGCGCTATCGCTTTCAAAGGTTTGATAATTTAGATAAAAGCGAATGCTATTAAAGCCCATTTCTTTAAGGCGAATATAATCTTGCTCGTTGTGATGTTGGCTTGGAATGCGAGTATTAGCCCATACCTCGTTGCCAAAGGCCACGCCTTTTAGACGTACTTTTTCCCCTTTGCCATTTACAATAAAACGGCCATCAACTCGCAGACGCAAGTTGTCATCGTAGGGTTTAGCGGATTGGTAGACTTGAACTTGTTCGAGAGCCATATCGGGCTTGCCCCCGGCAGCACTGCAGGCCAGCAAATTTAGTAAAACAGTTGCCACTATTACCGATAAAACAAGCCGCATGACTCTTTCCTTTTAAGGCTGGCAAAACTACATTTCGATTATAAGCAGCGCTACAAAGAGAAACTAAAGCCAAATTCAACTAATTGAAGAATATAAAAAATCGTTACGAGAGATAAAAAAGCGACATCAATTACAAGATAAACACTAAAAGGCAGGGCAGCTTGTCGTATATATACCGTAAGTCATTGACGGTAAAATAGTATATTTTTCTTGCCGGTACTCAGTAACTTGCCTTTCACACCAAATAACAGCGTCTTCATATTCCTCATAACCATTGCCACTTGCGTTCCAGCATTGATTCTCATCTTCATAGCTGTCCCATGGAAGCAAAGCTTTTGATTCAGTAATGCGACAAGACGAATAGGTATTTGGATCGTCTCCACCACCTTGGTCTAAACAAGCAAACAATAAAGGGCATATTACTAATACTGAAAGGGGCTTATGTAGCCAACTAATCGACATTTAACTGAAAGCCCTCGTTAAAAACCACTAAACTGCTACACGGCACACTAAAAAACACCGTTTCAGATTCTACAAAGTTAATCTCTAGTTCAGCAAAAGCTTGGCAGTCGATGAGCGAACCTGATTTGGGTGCCAGCTTTATATCTTGCCCATAGATATCTAGATGCAGGCTATCCGATGAATGATTTCTTAATTTAAGAAAGCGTTCGTTATGCTCCGTCACCACAATACCGAATAACGGTTCTGATAGTTCCGAAGCATGAGAGCTAAAACACACAAGCAACAACATTCCCAAAGTGAACTTACCCAAATCGTTGTTCCTTAACAAAAAAAGCCACTTTATCAAGTGGCTTTTGACATTTCAATCAACAGTTTGTAGCTTAAGCTTTATCGAGCGCTTGGCTAACGTCGTTGATGATGTCACCGATGTTTTCAATGCCTACCGAGATACGGATTAAATCAGCACTTACACCTGCTTTTGCTAACTCTTCATCATTTAACTGGCGGTGAGTGGTGGATGCTGGGTGACAAGCAAGTGATTTAGCGTCACCAATATTCACCAAACGCAGAATCATTTCTAGGGCATCAATAAAGCGGCCACCCGCTTCTTTTCCACCTTTAATGCCAAAGCTCAAAATGCCAGAGGCTTTACCACCAACAATCTTTTCGCACAGCTCATTATAAGGGCTGGTAGGCAGTGCAGCGTAGTTTACCCACTCCACTTTAGGATGTTGCTTAAGGTAAGCCGCTAAGTTTTCGGCATTTTCACAGTGGCGCTCCATTCGTAAACCCAGCGTTTCCAAACCTTGTAAAATTTGGAAAGCATTCATCGGTGATATAGCCGCCCCAGTGTTACGCAGCGGTACTACGCGACAGCGGCCAATGTAGGCCGCAGGACCTAGCGCTTCGGTATAGACCACGCCATGATAAGACGGATCTGGTTCATTTAAGATTTTAAAGCGCTCTTTATTCGCCACCCAGTCAAACTTGCCGGAATCAACAATAATTCCGCCAATAGAGGTGCCATGCCCGCCAATGTATTTAGTTAACGAGTGAATAACGATGTCGGCACCCAGTTCAATCGGGCGACATAAAAACGGCGTAGCAACGGTATTATCAACCATTAAAGGTAGACCGTGTTTGTGGGCAATCTCGGCCAATTTAACCAAGTCCACTACATTGCCTGCTGGGTTGCCAATAGATTCACAGAAAATTGCGCGAGTATTTTCATCAATAGCCGCTTCAAATCCAGCGTAATCGTCTGCCGATACCATGCGCACATCAATGCCTTGTTTAGGGAAACTGTGGGCAAACAAATTATAAGTTCCACCATACAACTGGCTGGTGCTTACGATGTTGGTTCCCACTTCACAGATACATTGAATTGCGTAGGTAATGGCTGCCATGCCAGAGGCCAAGGCAAGGCCAGCAATGCCTCCTTCCATAGCTGCAACCCGCTGCTCTAGCACGTCGGTTGTAGGGTTCATAATACGAGTATAGATATTACCCGGAACCTTTAAATCAAACAGATCGGCACCATGCTGAGTATCATCAAAAGTGTAAGACGTAGTTTGATAGATAGGCACCGCGGCCGCTTTAGTGGTAGCTTCCGATTGATAACCATGATGAAGTGCTAAAGACTCTAATTTCATTACTGTTCTCGCTGCTAAAGGAATAAAACAACCCTGTCTGCCGCTGCACATACTGCGGCAATTCCATTTATTGCTGGCCAGCAGCAATAAACCGAGGATCAACGTAAAGTGTTAGTTGTAGCCTAAACTGCGCTACAAAAGATAATAGAAGTATCGCGCTTTGTGATCCATCACTAGGGGCTGTTTATCTTTCGAGCTGATTTTAGTCAGCGACTTAGGTTATGCCCATGTTGTGCCAACGGTAGGTTTTCCAGCGCCAGTGATTAATCAGGCCACGGATAACTTCATCTAAAGCAAAACAGGCCCAAGCACCAATAATGCCAAGCTGCCAAGAGATAGAACAAAGATAAATAATGGGCACCACACCCCAAATAAAGGCAACCCCAACGGTGGCGGCAAACCTGCCATCGCCCACCGCTTTTAAGCCCATTCCAGCCACAATATTAATCGCCCTAAACGGCTCCATCACAATACAAATAATCAGCAACCATTTGGCATAGAATGCAACTTGCGGGTCGTCACTAAACAAGCTAATCAAGGGCTGGTAACACCACGCAAACAAGCTCATATTGGCAAAAGCAAACAGCATGGCGAGCTTAATACAGCGATTGTATGTGGCGTCTACTTCATCCAGCTTTCGCGCTCCCATGTGGTGAGCCATGATGATTTGCCCAGCGGCCGCCAAAGACCAACTTACCGCCATAGAAATAAACAAAAAGCGCAGGACAAAAGTATAAGAAGATACCGCAAGCACGCCTAAACTCGCCAATATTCCCGCCACTACGATTTGTTGCAAAGTGTAGTTAGCAGGCTCGGCTGCTGAGGGAATAGCAATTTTCATCAATGGTTTTATCACCGCTCGCATGCGCGGCAATATCGCCCAGGTAAACTCGAAGCTTACTTGCGCTTTTATGTGCACAATCAGCATCACAACCACACAAGCAAAGGCATAAGACAACACGGTACCCAAAGCGATGCCTTTTAAGCCCATGGGCTCAAGCCCAAACCAACCAAAGAAGAACGTCGCATTAAGAAATATATTCATCACATTGGTGAGCAGCGAGGCTAACATGTTCCAGTTGGTCATTGCTTTAGCCGCTAGAATTGAGCCATAAGCACAACGCAACCCAAAGAAGCCAAAGGTGAAGGCCATAATGGCTAAGTACTCTTCCGCGTAAGTTTGCATCTGCACAGGGAAGTTAAGCCAAAGTGCGATATTGTCGAAATTAAGGTAGGTAAACAGACTAAATGCTAGACCAGCCAAGCCCAGCAACACCACATTAGTCATAAACACCGGTACGACTTTATCCAGTTTATTCGCCCCGTAATACTGAGAGGCCGCAGCTGTGCCACCGGTCGAGAGCATGGGCAGTACAAAAAAGCCAATCCATAGGTAAGGCATTAATAAACCCGCTGTCGCGGCGGCCTCTTCTCCCAACAGGCTAAGAAAGTAAATATCAGCCATTACAACAATGCCGCTGGTAAGCTGCTCAATTAAAATAGGCCACGCCAAACTAAACAATTTGAGTTTATTTACTGCGGCTTGCGGCATACTTCGGCTCCGGTGTTGGGCAACACTACATTGTAACCAGCTAGAGCACTTATAAGCTTACGATTTTCACTTTAATTATTATTTTTCTTAAATTTGCAGCGAAGCCTCAATAAACCTCAAAAGCTGAGCATGTTATTTCATTAACTTCGCTAACAAGCGATCACAACCCGCTTTAAGTGCTTGCAATTCTTCTAGGGGTAAATCGGCTTGGCATAACATGGCTTGAGGGATTGCTTCGGCTGGCTCACGCAGTGCTACACCTTGCGGTGTAAGGCTAATAACTCTTACTCGCTCATCTTGCTCAGACCTGGCTCTAAGCACTAAACCTTTAGCCTCTAAGCGCTTTAATAGCGGGGTTAAGGTGCCTGAATCCAAGTGAACGCGCTCACCCAAGCTCTTCACACTTACGCTATCGTGCTCCCACAGCACCATCATTACAATGTATTGCAAATAAGTAAGATCCAGCTTATCCAGCAGTGGGCGATAAGCCCGTCCCATTGCGTTCGAAGCACTGTACAGTGAGAAGCACAATTGCTTATCTAAACTCAGGCTAGCTACATGGTTTTGCTGTTTACTCATCACTGCGCTCTAATCTTTCACTAAAAATAAATTGTGCACAATATACTTGCATTTCGATTTTGCCTCAACTAAAGTTGCAAACAATTAAATTGCACGCAACCTAAATTAAAAGGTAACGATTATGACAACGCTATACACAACTTCAGCAACTGCACTAGCCGGCCGCAATGGACAAGTAAGTACCGACGATAAAAAACTAGATTTAGCATTAAGCTACCCAAAAGAGATGGGCGGAAGCGGCGAAGCCACTAATCCAGAACAGCTTTTCGCCGCAGGTTATGCAGCGTGTTTTTCTAACGCTATTTTGCATGTGGCTCGAGAAGGTAAAGTGGCGATTAAATCTGCTCCTACAACCGCTACTGTAGGCATTGGTCCTAACGACAACGGCGGCTTTGCGCTAACCGTTTCGCTTGCAGTTGAGCTTGAATTAGAACAGGCTGCAGCAGAAGAGTTGGTAAAAGTGGCCCACCAAGTGTGCCCGTATTCAAACGCGACTCGCGGCAATATTGATGTAAAACTGTCAGTAAATGGCGCTGCCTTATAAGCCGCTGCTCAATAAAAAAACCAAGCTTAGGCTTGGTTTTTTTCACTATTTGTCTTTGTCTAACAAAGCCTGTCGCTGCCGCTGATATTCTTCATAACTCACGCCTACTTCATCCATGCAGCTTAAATAGTCTTGATGATTAGTTTGCTTGTCACACTGTCGTTGTTGGTTGCCCTGCATGGCATGGTAGGCCTGCTGCTGACTGCAAGCACTGGTTATCAATAAACTAAGAATGATTAGGGTACTTCGCATTGCTAAACTCTCCCTCACACTGCGCTTAGGCAACTTTCTCAATAAATTCCTTATGAGAATTGTCAGCAAGTCTATTCGTCAATGCTTAGCTCCTTGCTTAAGAATAGAACCCCTTGTACATACTAATATTTTGCAGCCTTATCCCCAGCCGAACCAGCTGATTATGCGACACAACAGCAAAGCCTTGTTTGCCAAAAAAGTCTTTGGCCACCAATGAGGCATCTACCCGCAGCCCAGCAAGCTTTTGTTCTCGAGCAATGCTTTCAACATGTTGATAAAGCGCTTGGCCCACTGCTTTTCCTTGCTGCTCTGGCGCAACATAAAAGCAATCAATATAGTCTGCAGCTAATTCAATAAATCCTAGTAGCTGCTTATCAGCTAAGGCCAAAAAGCAGTGTTTGCTTTTCAAGCGCTGTTGCCAGCGAGAATAGTCTATATCTAGCGGCGCCCACGCGGCTTTTTGTTCCTTAGAATAAAACTCATCATCAATGGCGTGCACTGCTTGGGTGAACAAATTTGCCACTGCTTGGCAGTATTCATCGGTGTAAGCCGTGATAGTGACCGTCATGGCAATAAACTCGACAAAGTTTGATTAATATCTAGGGTCTGTTGATCTTTGCTGATGGTTTTTGCAGCAATTTATTAGCCATTTAGGCAAGGCAGTGAGTGTGCAGTTAAGTGGGCTTAATAATCACTCGCTAACGCTGAATAAATGGCTAAGAAATGCTGCCCGAAGGGTTCGGATAAGCGAACTTTACTCTTTGTTAAGCACTTCTTGCTTAGCCCACTAGGCTTCTAAGTGCTCTCCGCGATTAAAGCCCGCTTATCTCGAACAAAATTTCAACACCAAAGATCAACAGACCCTAGCAACATCGGCTCGCCATTGGGACTAAGCAAATAAGCTAAAGCCGCTATGTTGAGTAGCACTGTACAATAATAACCCCAGCGAAAAGACTGCTTTTGAGTTTTATGCCGCAAGGTTTGTTGGGCGAGCATCGCACCTGGCCAGCCACCAATCAGCGCAAACACATGTAGCTTGAGCTCTTGAACACGCCAGCGACCCGCTTGTGCTGCCGATTTATCTAGAGCGTATAAAGCAAAAGTAACCACACTCATAACTACATAGAATACTAACAAAGCAAGTGGCAGTTTTTGCAATAACACCAAACTAAGCAATAAAACAAAAAAAGCCAAAGCAGTCATACCTGCTCGCTTGGCTAAGCCCTTTGGCTTATTAGAAAATGCCGGCTTACTACCCACTAAACGCAGCTGCTTGGCGCAAGGGCGGCCTTGTTTATCCTTAGCTAAGGTGTAGTTAAACCAATGGCCAACTAACTTTTCTGGGTCGAGTTTTTTATCGGCAAAGCTGCTTATGTGCACAAACAACTGCTTAGACTCGCCATTCAAGCGGAGAAAGCCAAAACCCTTAGCCCTATTCCACGAGGCCAACTTTGCTTTAGCCATTTTCACCTCGGCCTTTACTCGCCAAGTTTTGGGCAAAGCATTCAATCTGTTTTGCCATTAGCGGATTAGTATTAGCGAGTCCTTTAGCAACGCCAAGCTGATTTTCGACACTATGATTTTGGCTCTGTTTAAATTGCGCTTGCCAGCTATCAATGCTTATTTCAAAACCAACAATGGCTTTATTTAGCTGTTCAATAAACTTATCGGGTGCATCGCTCACTTGCCAAGGCTGACTTTGGGCTTGCTCGTTTTGCTCAGTTAGCCTTTTTAACAAACTTAGCTTCCAAGCAAGATCATCTTGTTTAGTCATGGTCCCATTAATATGCACAGCTTGGTAATTCCAAGTAGGTACCACCTTTGGATTGCTTAGTTTTGAAGGGTAATAATTGGGAGAAACATAAGCATCTTCCCCTTGAAACACCACCAAAGCAGCTAGAGGATTAAGTAAACGCTTTGCTAAAGGATTAATACGAGCAATATGCCCCTGCAAACACCAGCTATCATCAGCATTTTTAGCCAGTAGTAGAGGAACATGATCGGCCACTAAACCCGCTTCACTAACGGTACTTATACAGCCTAGAGGATATTCGCTAATTAGCGTAGATACTTGGTGCCAATCTTGTTGCTTAAAATGCCTTGGTATATGCACGTAGTGATGCTCCCTGGTGTTTACTCTAAAAATACAGTAACAAACCCAAGTAAATACGCTACAGAAATTCCTTTCGCCAACAGTAAAAAAAGCGGCCGAAGCCGCCAAAAACATAGGAAAGAATCTCCTACACCCAATGGTGCAGGAGATTTGGATAACATCTATTGAGCGTCAAAAGCTCCTTGCATAATGTTGTAAATGGAAGTGTTATCAATCACTCGTCCGTTAAATGCTTCCTTGTTTACGCCCCAGCTAAAGATAGGCACATCGGCATTAGTATGGTTACCCCATTTCCACGATACATCAGGAATAACACCTTTACCTTTATTGCGAATTAGCTCTAAGCCACCGGTTTCATGGTCCGCAGTAACAATAACCATTGTATTCCCGTCTGCTTTGGCCCACGCAACAACCGCTTCAACAGCACTATCAAAATCAATAGTTTCTTGAATAGTCCGCTTGATATCATTGTTGTGGGAGGCAAAATCGATTTGCGAGCCTTCGATCATCAAGAAGAAGCCTTCAGGATTTTTAGACAAGATATCAATGGCAGTTAGGCTCATTTCAGTCAAGCTTGGAATATCTAAGCTTTCATAACTCCAGCCTTTTTCACGCTGATAGCTATTTGGTTCCAAGTAAGGGATCTCATCTTCACCAAAAATGCCCGCAAACAAAATGCTTCCATCATCAGACGCAGGTAAGTTAGGTAATTCAGCTAACATGTCTGTTCTATTATTTACTACGGTGTAACTGTTTAACGCAGCTTGCTGGCTAATTACATCAACACCACTAACCTGCTTACTACCACATAAAGTAACATTAGGTTTTACATCACCATACATACTGGCCGACAGCTGAACAAAGTCATTACGGTTTGGACCATGACTACCGAAACCCGCTGGCGTTGCATGTACACAATGAGAGGTTGCTACAACACCGCCAGAACGGCCAGTTTCTTGAGCGTATTCAAGAATCGTTTTCAGTGGAGAACCGTCACCTGGGTAGGCTAGCGACAATACGCCATTGTTTACTTTTCTCCCAGTAGCCAAAGCCGTGGCCGAAGCTGCAGAATCAGTGTAGTAGTTATCCCCGATACCACTTAACAGTTCTAAGCCAAGGCTATCAGCACTTGCAGTCTTCGCTCGACCGTGAACAGTGCCTCGCTCCATAAATAAGGTCTCGCCATGATAGGCGCGAGCCACATCTAGAGCTGGGTAGCCCATGCCGTCACCAATGAGCAAAATTACATTTTTAGTCGGTGTCAAAGGTAATACATCAACATCGTGACTATCACTTTGCTCAGCAACGGTACCGGCATTAGTAGTCAAAGTAACTTTGTAATTTCCTTCAGCGTCTACAGTAGCTAACTGACGTGAATTAGTAGGCGTTTGAGTTTCGTCGTCAGCCAAACTCACAGCCATATCACCGCTAGCATCCCATTCATAGCTCTCTACAAAATTACTGCCATCTGCGCCAATGCTAGTATCAACACCAGCAGCGGTAATTTTGTTATGTCCAGAGACAGTGCGCACCTTTGACATAGAAACAGGTACTGCAATTTGGCCATCACCAAGCATAGAAATAGCAAATACGTATGTCCCTGCTTCAACAGAAGCATACATCATTCCGCCAGGATAAGTAGTTAACGCTGACGCACCCTCGCTGATGTTAACTAACTGATCTTTTAAAGCTCCGTAGACGAGCGGGTTTTCCATTCCTTGTTGAACATTAAACTGAATAGCGGTAGGAGCATCAAAAGAAATTGAAGCGTGATAATTACCCGCCCCTTTATAACTAAACTTGTAGTCTTCTTTCGCTTCCCAATTACTAAAACTACCGATTAAGTAAACAGGCTTGGTTAGATTATCAAAGTCTGAATCAGTGATGTTCTCAATTAACATGCTTGGATTATCAATACCTGTTGAAGCATCCAGCGTGAAACGAAATACTTGCTCTTGGGCATCATCTACAACAAATGTCATATTTTGATTTAAGTAATCATCAAACTTTCGTTGCAACACATACAATTCATTAGTCACAACTTCAGCATCAAACTCTTTACCAATTGCTAAGTCTCGTTCGGCACTCCACTCAGGATCCGAAAGCTTAAACTCGTAAGACCCCTGTTCCATGCCAAACAGCGCAATATGCACCCCCTCACCTTGGTAGTGCATTTGCGCTTCAGGCCGAGCCGACCAACCATTCATTGATCCTTTGATGTATAAACGGCAATCTTTACTTGGATTTTCAGCTAATTCTGCATCACTACAAGCATAGGGGCCTGTATCAATGCTTGTAGCAATATCATCATCTCTGTCTACATAAATATATTCAGTATCATCTGAACAACCACCTAAAGCGGCCAATGCTGCCACCAAAACGGTTATCTTGTATTTGTTATTTAAAATCATTAGCTTTCCTTTCTGCTGTAAATGAGATCATCCTTACTTTTTTAATCAGTAGGTTATTCTCATAATTAGTTTTTCTTACTTATATAAAACGTCTCTTCCTTAAGAAGAATTGAAAAACTTATATGATTAGATACCAATGAATTGTTAGTGAAATCACAGCATAAGAAAATTATAAAGGCACAGCGCACAAATCATAAATATTTGATATTAAAGGATTAATTTAACATTAAAATCATCTAAAATAATAGCGAAATATTAGTAACCACCTTACTATTGATATTACAAATAACTATTTAAGGAATGTACATTTCAATATCTTTTATTAAATTCATGGCATAACCTGCGCTAGCCAAGCCCTCAACATCGGTAGCTTTTACCTGCATTTCTCCGCTAATCCAAACCACTTCCCATGGTTCTATCATATCTATGCCCTTGGGATGACTAACGTGAATAATTTGATTAGGTGGTGGCGGTGGTAAATGTAAACACGCGCCAAAAAATGGCACTAAAAAGAACTCGGTGATTTTGTTGCCATCACTTTCTAACGGCACAATAAAACCGGGCATACGCATATTTTGCCCATCTAGAGCGTGAACTAAGCCACCAGTTTTAATTTGTGGGGCTCGTTCATCTAACTGCACCTCATGATTAATGGGTGTCTGTACAATTTGGCCACGTTCCAACTCAGGAATGAGTGTTTGCCATGGGTTCGCCGCAGCCAACACACTCGGGCTAAGCAAAACCAGTAAACTTAAATATATAATACGCCACATAAAAAGACCTTTAAGCCCGACTTGTGCCGGGCTTAGCATAGAGATTTAGTTAGCGTCTAAAGCGCCACGCATAACATTGTAAATAGCGGTATTGTCTACCGTACGACCCACAAAGGCGTGTGAATTTAGGCCCCAAGAAGCAATAGGCACATCTACGTTAGTGTGGCTTCCCCACTGCCAACTTACCTCTGGTACAACACCGATACCGTTGGTTTTCTCAAGCACCAAACCACCGGTTTCATGGTCTGCAGTTACAATCACCATGCTGTCGCTGCGTAAATCAGACCAATTCACCACCTCTTCCACGGTCTTATCAAAAGCAATGGTTTCATGAATTAAGCGCTCTTCATCGTTGAGGTGACCAGCAAAGTCGATTTGTGAACCTTCTACCATCAATACAAAGCCATTTGGATTTTTTGACAAGATTTCAATCGCTACTTGGGTCATTTCATTCAACTGTGGAATGTCTTGCTCTTCATAACTTTTTTGATCTCCCAAAGGCAATATGTAAGGAATTTCATCTTCACCAAAAATACCGGCAAATAGAATTTCTGCATTTGGGTCATTAGCAGGTAAAGCCGCTACCGCAGGAATCATATCGGTTTTGTTTTTCACGATAGTGTAGCCACCCAAGTCAGCTTGCTGGCTAATCACATCTACGCCATCAACTTGCTTACTGCCACATAAGGCTACGTTAGGTTTTACATCACCAAACATGCTTGTAGCTAGCGTCACAAAATCATTTCGATTTGGACCATGTGAAGCAAAAGCGGCTGGGGTAGCATGAACACAGTGCGACGTTGCCACAATACCTACCGATTTACCCTGCTTTTGCGCATATTCCAAAATGGTTTCTAAATCAGAACCATCTCCCGGACGTGCTTGAGCAATAGTGCCTGAAACCGCTTTACGGCCAGTTGAGATTGCCGTGGCTGCCGCTGCAGAGTCGGTGTAGTAATTCATGCCTAGCTCTGCCAAGTTCTCGTAACCTAAGGTATCGGCACTGGCAGTTTTAATATCGCCGCGATGCTTACCAGATTCTAGGAATAAGGCTTCACCCATGTAGGCGCGAGTAATATCAATTTGCCCGTAACCCATACCATCGCCAATCATCATTACAATGTTATTGGCTGACTCAAGATCAATAACATCAATCTCTTGGCTAGTGCTGGTTTGAGTCGCTAAACCTTGATTGGTGGTTAAGTTTACTTGGTAACGGCCTGTCGAATCTGCACTGGCCAGTTTGCGAATGTCGCTAATGGTTTGGCTATCATCGTCAGTTAGGGTAACGCTCATGTCACCTTCTGTGTCCCAGTGGTAACTTTGCGCAAAGGTGCTGCCGTCTGCCGTTAAGCTGGTAGGCAAGTTAGCCACCGTTACGGTGTCGTGACCAACCACTGCACGAACTTTTGCCAAGGTAAGTGGCACCGCTTGCTGACCATCACCCAAAGTAGACAGTGAAAATACGTAGCTGCCCGCTTCTACCTGTGCCGACATTTTGCCGCCTGGGTAAGTTGTCAGTGATGACTCACCTTCGGTTAAGCTAATTGGCTGATTATCTAAAGAGCCATAAACCAATGGTGAATCGATGCCTTGGTGTAAGTTAAAGCTAATGGTACCGGCTTCTTCGAAGTTCATTTGTAGCTGGTAGTTACCTGCACCGGCATAGCTAAATTGGCTGCTGTCATCGGCTGTCCAATCGTTAAATGTACCCACTAAGTACATCGCTTGGCTTAAGTTATCAACATCGCTATCGGTGATGTTTTCAATCAACAATGTAGGGTTATCAATGGTGGCCGAAGCATCAAGAGTAAAACGAAACACCTGATCTTCATCGTCGGCAACGGTGATATCCATGTTTTGGTTACCAAAGTCGTCGTACTTGCGTTGCAGTTCCATTGGGATATCAAATACCACTTCAGCATCGGCGTCTTCACCAATCGCTAAGTCGCGCTCGGCACTCCAGCTTGGATCAGAGATTTTGAAGGAGTACTCACCTGGCTGCATGCTAAATAAGGCAATGTATTCACCGTCGCCTTGATAGTGCAATTGAGCTTCTGGGCGCGAAGACCAGCTATTCATAGAGCCCTTGATATACAAGCGACAATCTTTGTTGGCATCGGCAGCAATTTCTTCATCGCTACATTTAAACGGCCCTAAATCAATACTGTCGGCGATGGGTGGATCCAAATACACATATTCGGTATCACTATTACAACCGACTACAGCAGATGCGATAGACACCCCTGCAACTACTTTTAATACTTTCCCTAAACGCATTACATTTCCTCAATAAGTACTGATTAACTTGCGGATACATCGAAATAAATACCGCGGGAAAGCTAGCTGCGATTAATGACACTTATATTAAGCCTATAAATCAAAAGCGGTTTACCATCTAAGTAAATGAGCAATTAAGCTCACTTAAAGATCAAAAAGAGAAAGATTAAACTAGCGAGAAGATCAGAAAAGGCTTTCAAAATGAATCGAAAACATTTTCATAAAGTAGGAAATAAAAAATAAGAAATAATTGTGACAGACCAGATTAATAGTAAAAACCAAGGGAGACGCGAAACAAGCTTCCCTTGGTTAAACTGTTACACTTTAAAGTTAGCGATACTGGCTTGAATAAGGCTACTTAGTTGGCCTACTTTTTTGGCTTGCTCTGCGGTTTGTTCGGTACCTTCTAAGCTCATTTGAGCTGCCGATTCAATGTCTTGCATCTCACTAACCACTGTTTCAGAAGTTGATAACTGTGCATCACAAGCCGCACTTACATCATCAAGCAAACGGGTGATGTCGCTTACTAATTGATGAGTTTTCTCTACTGAGTGCTGCATTTCTGACATCAGTTCAAAACTGGTATTAGCTTGCACTTTGCCTTGTTGCATTTGCTCCTCGGTTTTCTCGGCGCCTTTCACTAAGTCACTCATCATCTGTTCGATTTGATCGGTTGAACCACGGGTTTGCTTAGCTAAGTTGCGCACCTCATCGGCAACTACCGCAAAACCACGGCCATGTTCACCAGCGCGCGCAGACTCAATCGCAGCATTAAGCGCCAACAGGTTAGTCTGTTCGGCAATGCCGTTAATCACTTCTAAGATTTTGCTGGCGTTTTTACTGTTTTGCGCTAATTCACGCATATCTACCGAGGCTGTATCTACTTGGCTCACCAAGTGCTTAATTTCATTGGTAGCCGATTGAGTCAGGGTATTTCCTTGCATCGACGCTTCATCAATCGCAATTGCCGACTGATCGGCATTACGTACATGATTGGCCACTTCATTAAAACCTTGTGACAAGCTGCCAATATGCTGGCTTACTTCTGCAACAACTTGCTGCTGCTGGCCTACTTGCCCCTTAGATTGCTGGGCCAACTGGTTTAGCTGATTGGCCGCTTCATTCAAGGTGGCAACATGCTGGTTAATGCTGGTAACCGTACCTTGCAGCAACTCAATAAATTGATTAAATGCCGCCGCCAGCTGGGCTAGTTCATCTTTACCTTTAACTTTTAAACGCTGGGTTAAATCCCCATCTCCTTGGGCAATCGCCTGCATGGCTTGCACCATGGTAACCACAGGTTGGCGAATGAGTCGGGTAATCACCCATGCAAGCAACAATGAAATAAATACAATTGATACACCAAAAGCCAAGCTTGTGCGCGCAGTTTGGTGCAGCTGCTGAGCAATGGCTTGGCTAGATTCTCCCAAAATTTGCCATTGTGTTTGCTGGCTATCGCCGGCGCCCTGCACCACTTGTTCAGCGGCGGGGTTAAGCAAATCGTCCATCAGTAGTTGTTGTTCTTCCAGCAATTCAAAAATGCTGTTAGCGGCGACGGCAAACTGGCCCACATACTGTTCTACTTCAACAATCCACGCTTTGTGGTGCTCTCTGTTTAAGCCCTTTTTCAAATCGATAAGATCATTTTCTGCGCCAAACAACTCCAAGTAAAACTGATCTTTACTGCGGCTATCACGGCGATTTAAGTGACTCATTAATCCGATAGATGCCGCTTGAATATGATTCGCTAAACTCACGGTTAAGGCAGGTAAGCGCCCCGAGTTAAGAAGATCTAAGGTGGCATGAATATCCGATGTTTTGGCTAAAGCTTGCGGCACTAGTTGGCGCAGCACGGTGTTCTCGAAGCTACTCACCTCGGCTAACAAAGGCACCAATTCTTCGGCAAAGTGCTGATCCAACAATTGGCTGTTGCTGGTTATTTTCTCCCCATTATTAAAGGCTGCCAAATAAGGACTCTTAACCAAAGCTTGGGCTTGCTCTGCCAACTGCTGGTATTGCTGCAACAAACGCGGGTCTTCTGTTTGGCTATAGCGCGATTGCAGAACCAAACGCTGCAAAGCATTCACCGACAGCTCACCAGCTAAGCGAGCGCTAGGCTCAACCCTAGCGGAGAATTCTACCGCTTGTTGCTCTACGCCACTAAGCGAGTAATGGCTATTCCACAGCATCAGCGCAAGCAGCAACACTATGCCCACTGGGATAAGCGCAATTTTTTGGCTTAGGTTTAATTTGTCCATCATAAGGCTGCCGCTCCTACCATTACCAACAAACCACTGCGTAAGCTTACAAAAGCAGCATAAGCCTGATTAGCATCGGAATAGGCGTTTACTTGCTTGGGCGAGCTGTCTTTTTCTATTTGTAAAATGGTTTTAGCGCGATGTAGCTCGGCCAGTATATTCACGCTGGTATCCACCAGTTGATAAGCACTAGACTCGCCGGCAGGCAAACGCCCCGGTTTACTCGGTTCAATAGCCAGTTGGCGAAACAGTCTTTCGAGCAAATACCAAGATTGCAAGGCAACAATGTTTACATCTGTTAGCTCTCTGCCGCTAACACTCAGCTCACTGGAAAACTGCAAAGGTAGTTCTCGGGCTTGGCTAATAAGTAGCAGTTCTGCTTGGGTTTTGTTGAGGTTGTTGGCTAAGTCTTGCAGTGAATCTCGCTCGACCAAACCTTCAAACAGGTACTCGATGAGCACCAACTGTTGATACACATCGTTAACCGATTTCCCCAATGGTCGCTCCACTTCTGGCCCTGCAGGCACACCCAACTTAGTCATCACTTGACTCAATTGTTGCTCTAATTCCTCTAGATAAGGCATTACACTGCGTGGGCGAATGACACTATAAGCCACTGGCTTCGACTCGATTGGGTTTAAACCTTGCGAACTTAATAAGCTAGCAGCCAAAGCACTTAGCTGACGAGTTTTAAACACCAAATGCACTGCTAATTTATCGGCAAATATCTGTGGTTCGCTCTGCAATTCACTTAAATCTTTGGCTGAGCGAATGGCCTGCAATTGCCCGCTAATAAACTGCGTTTTTTGAAACAAGTGGTTGTTATTTACAATCGCCGCGAAGCTACTAGGGCTTATCAATAACAAACACACCCACACACTACGCCACGGCTTAACAATAAGTGATAAAATCATCAAAGTTTTTTCTCTTCCCTGAGCTGCTATTCATAGCCAAATTGATTAAGGCTTACGATGAGTTTCAGTTTTATCTTTCAAGCATAGAAAGCTTTTAAGAATAAAGCCAAGCAAGAGCCAAACCAACAAATGATGTTAGTCATAAAAAGACGACAATTGAATGACTTATATCAGCTTAGAGATTGAATAAGCGTTTTATGTTCTGCTGAGTGTGCAGCTGTAAATCGGCCACCGTTTGCTCGCGCAAACCAGCGACTTTTTGATAGATGTGGGGTAAATAGCAAGGTTCGTTACGACGGCTTTTCGGCTTTGGGCGCAAATCGCGAGGTAACAAATAAGGGGCGTCGGTTTCTAGCAATAAGCGATTGTTAGGGATCTCGGTTACGCGCTGTTGCAGGTCTTCACCACGGCGTTCATCACATACCCAGCCTGTGATACCAATATATAAGTCTAAATCTAAACACGCTGTAAGTGCGGCTTTATCACTGGTAAAACAGTGCAACACTGCACCGGGAAGCTTATCTCGCCAAGGAGTGAGAATATCGATAAAGCGTTGATGGGCATCACGTTCATGCATTACCACCGGCATGTTCAACTCGGCAGCTAAAGCTAGCTGGGCCTCAAAAATGGCTTCTTGCTGCGGGCGCGGCGAAAAGTCACGGTTGAAATCTAAGCCACATTCCCCCACTGCCAGCACCTGTGGTTGTGCAAGCAAAGGTTTAAGCTGTTGTAATTGCTCAATAGTTACCGACTTTGCATCATGAGGGTGCACACCTGCGGTGGCATAACACAGGCCAGGCCACTGCAAAGCCAACTCGCTAACCGCGAGGCTTTCATTCATATCGCTAGCCAGCAACAACATGCCGTTTACCCCGGCTTGTTGGGCGCGAGCGATCACTTCATCACGGTCTTTATCAAACTGCGAGCTAGTAAGGTTTAGTGCAATATCAAACATGGGCGCGCTAAGCTTGCGCTTCTTCGTCATCTTTACGCACATAAAAGCGCGCAAAGAACAATCCCACTTCAAACAGCAACCACATTGGCAACGCCAACAAGGTTTGTGAAATAACATCTGGTGGGGTTAGCAACATGCCCACCACAAAGGCCCCCACAATTACGTATGGGCGCTTGCTGCGCAGCTTTTCAGGCGTGGTGGCTCCCGACCAGCATAACAACATGGTAGCGATGGGAATTTCAAAGGCTAAACCAAAAGCAAAAAACAGCTTAAGTACAAAATCCAAATAGTTGGAGATGTCGGTAGCAATGGTTACACCCTCTGGTGCTACCGCAGTAAAAAAAGCAAATGCCAGTGGAAATACCACATAAAAGGCGAACGCCACGCCTGCGTAAAACAACAAGCCTGAGCCAAACACTAAGGGGATTAGCAGCTTGCGCTCGTGCTGATACAAACCCGGTGCAATAAAGCCCCAAGCTTGCGCTAACAAATAGGGCATGGCTAAAAATACCGAAGCCACCAAAGTTAGTTTTATCGGGGTAAAAAACGGCGCAGCAACATCGGTAGCAATCATGCTGGCGTTTTCTGGCATTACGCTTAACAAAGGCTCGGCGAGCAAAGCGTAAATGTCGTTAGCAAAATACACTAGGCAGAGAAAAATTAGCAAACAAGCCAATACTCCACGTAACAAGCGATTGCGTAACTCAACTAAATGCTCAATTAAGGGCTGCGCAGGGGCGTCACTCATAGCTTATTTTTTATCTTCTTGGCTGGATTCAGGTGGCGGATCACTGGGCATAGTTACCGTGTCGGCCTCGTGTTGATTTTGCTCTGGTGCACTCTTTTGATAAGGGCGAGTCACCGATTCGGCGCGGGCTTTTAAGGTTTCGAAAGATTCACTTAAATCACCATTAAGCGACTCAAGACCTTGCTGCTCGGCTTTTTTAAGGTTTTGGTGAAGCTCGTCTAGCTCAAGCTCCTGCTTAAGCTCGGTAGTTACCGAAGACACCGACTGCTTTACCTTACGCACCACCGCCAACACACTACGAATAGCGCCTGGCAAGCGTTCAGGGCCAAGTATCACTAAGCCCATCACCGAGATAAGGATTAACTCCCAAAACCCAATATCAAACATGCTTAGCCTTGCTGTTGGTCTTTGCTTTTAGCGGTTTCTTCAGCTTGCTCTTTGTTTTGAGCAAGTTGTTCTGGTGTAGATTTTTCAGCCGTTTTGCTTTCATCGTCGTTCATGGCATTTTTAAAACCTTTTACTGCAGAACCTAGGTCTCCACCCATGTTACGCAGTTTTTTGGTTCCAAATAGCAACACCACAATTACCGCTACGATCAACAGTTGCCAAATACTAATTCCACCCATCTGTTTTTCCTTTTCCTATTCTGCTTAGCCACAATGGCTATATATCTATTTTAGTTGTCGCCAACTCATTAACCCAACAAACCCACTACTTATTGCCAAGGCTATCGATACCATCGGTAAACTTGGGTAAAGCAAAGCTGCCGAAATCAAACTTGAAGCGGCTGCCAAGGCTAAAATTAAACTACGCTGGCGCTGTTTTTGTTGCTGCAAATACTGTGCGGTAAATTGCTGAAACTTAAGCTGCTGTTGCTTTGCCAATTGCAGGTTATCATAAACCAACTCTGGTAAATGCGGCAGCGTTTCCAACCAGTAAGGCGCCTTTTCTTTAAAGGCAGTAAATACTGCCTCTGGCCCCACTTGTTTGCGCATCCAACGTTCTAAAAAGGGTTTAGCGGTTGCCCACAAATCCAATTCTGGATAAAGCTGACGCCCTAAACCTTCTATGTATAACAAGGTTTTCTGTAACAATACCAACTGCGGCTGAACTTCCATATTGAAGCGACGCGCTGTATTAAACAAATTCAATAGTACGTGACCAAAGGAAATCTCTGATAGCGGCTTGGCAAAAATAGGCTCACACACGGTGCGAATTGCAGCCTCAAACTCTTCCACTTTGGTATCTGCTGGCACCCAACCAGAATCTACATGTAACTGGGCCACCTTGTGATAATCGCGATTAAAAAATGCCAAAAAGTTTTCTGCTAAATAGCGCTGATCTTCCTTATTCAAGGTGCCCACAATGCCACAATCAATACCTATGTATTGCGGGTCTTCTGGGTGCTCGCGTGATACAAAAATATTCCCTGGATGCATATCCGCATGGAAAAAGCTGTCTCTGAATACCTGAGTAAAGAACACTTCCACACCACGCTCAGCCAATAGTTTCATATTGGTGTTTTGCGCTGTTAACTCATCAATGTTGGCAACAGGGATACCGTAAATACGTTCCATAACCAACAAGGTCTTGCGGCAATGATCACTGTACACCTCTGGAACATACAGCTCTTTTGCGTCAGTAAAATTACGGCGTAGCTGAATAGCGTTAGAAGCTTCGCGCGCTAGATCTAATTCATCAACAATGGTTTTTCGGTATTCTTCTACCACTTCTTTTGGACGCAAGCGGCGACCATCAGCAAAAAATAGGGCAAAGAAGCCAGCAACCCGCTGCATTAAGGCAATGTCTGAGAGAATAGTTCGCTCAATGCCAGGGCGAATAACTTTAAGCACCACCTCTTGGCCATTTTCTTTTAAGGTGGCGGTATGTACTTGGGCAATAGAGGCCGATGCCAAGGGCTGCATTTCAAAGTCATCAAACAGCTCGTCAATAGGGCGCTCTAAAGCCAACTCAATTTGTTGTTTAGCTAGCTCGCCAGAAAACGGAGACACTTGGTCTTGCAGCAAAGCTAGCTCATCGGCGATATCGGGCGGTAACAAGTCGCGACGGGTCGACATCATTTGGCCAAATTTTATGAATACTGGCCCTAACTCTTCCATCGCCATGCGGATACGGGCACCGGCAGAGTCATTTTTATGCTGATTACGCCACCAAAACACCATACTGCGCAGTAAACGTAGCGGCCAAGGCCAAAAACGCTTAGGTAACAGTTGGTCGATACCATAACGACAAAGGGTGCGGTTTATTTGACGAAAGCGCGCAAACTCCTTGGGCGTCATTTACTTAAACCCTCAATGCGCAAGGCTAGTTTATCGAGATCCTTACTCATGGCTTGAACTTGCTGCTGCCAGCTTTGGTATTCCAATTGCCCCACCAGCAAACCCCATTCTTCACTGGCTATTTCATTTATCTTTGCTGGAGTTTTATTCAATACACTTTTAAGCACTTGCGCCACCGTGCGACTTTTAGACACCACTTGGTAAGCGGCCACATCGCCAATGCGCTGCGATAGTTTCTCTTCAAAATCTGGGTCTAGCTGCAAAAACAAATCGGCAAACTGTTGAGCAAGTTTAATGTCACCTTCGAGTTGCAACTTATCTTGTTTAATTAAACTAGGGATTTTGTCGGCTTGTTTTAACTCCGCCAAGGTAAACAACGACATGCTTAAACTGCAATCGGGCTCTGCCTCATATTGATTAAGCACATCCAGCTGCTGTTCGCTAATCACGAAGTAAAAACACGGTAGCGGCGTTATTTTAATCGCTAACACTTTACCCGCTAATTGGCCACGGCGCGCTTCACTGGATTCATCCAGCGCCAATACTTGGTTGCTGAGGGCTTCTACACCAGCACTAATTAAAGACGATAAGGGCATAGCGGCCTCTTAAAACTTATAACCACGATGCAGCGCAACTACACCACCGGTTAAATTGTAATATTCCGCACCTTCAAAACCCGCTTGCTGCATCATCTCTTTCAGCGTGTCTTGGTCAGGGTGCATACGAATAGATTCCGCCAAGTATTGATAGCTCTCGGCATCATTGGCAATCAGCTGGCCCATTTTAGGTAATAAATGGAAAGAATAGGCGTCATAGACTTTGCTCACCGCTTCAAGCTCTGGCTTCGAGAACTCTAGCACCAGCAAACGTCCGCCAGGTTTTAATACGCGATACATAGAACGCAATGCAGCGTCTTTATCGGTAACGTTACGCAGGCCAAAGCTAATGGTGATCGCATCAAAAGTATTATCAGGAAATGGCAGGGCTTCGGCATTGGCTTGAACATAGCGCACATTGCCTACGATACCTTTATCACGCAATTTGCTGCGGCCCATTTTGAGCATCGAGTCATTAATATCGGCTAATACCACCTCGCCTTTACTGCCCACAATACGTGAGAACTTAGCGGTTAAATCGCCGGTTCCACCAGCCAAATCTAACACTTTTTGACCAGGGCGAACGCCGCTACAATCAATAGTGAAACGCTTCCATAAACGGTGAATACCACCCGACATAAGGTCATTCATTACGTCGTATTTGGCGGCAACCGAATGAAATACATCAGCGACAAGGTTTACCTTTTCATCGCGATTAACGGTTTTATAGCCAAAATGGGTAGTGTCTTGCTCAGCGCTCATGTTTGCTTCCTACTTATGCGGTGTGTCGCTAGTGTACTGTAGCTGAGCTAATGCTCCAACACTTGCGAGAAATCGCTTATAGATTTTGTAAAAAAATGAGTGCTTCAGCCTCGGTGAACTCTTAAAAACACGGAAGAATAAACAAAAAGCGCCCCACAGGGCGCTTAGTTTACGTCTCTATTTTTACAGTTTTCTGTCGTGTGCGCCAAGCTTTGTGGCTAGTTTGCTGCTTAAGCTCTTTGGCTTTAGTGGCTGGCTCGGCTTGTTTAACTTTGGCTCTAAATCGACCATCGGGATCGGCACCAATATCTTTAGCAATGTGGGCGTTTATACCCTCTACTCGCCAGCTTTGTTGGCGTTGTTGCTTAAGCCATTGCTGGACCTCTAAATGTGCTTGGTAGCGCAATAACAACTCTACAGTAAAGCTTAGTACGCGAATTTTAAGTGACATCATGTCTCGTTCTCCTTGATAGAGAGCGAAGTGACACAGTTAAGATAGGGTGTAAATTTAGAATTCCTTCACTGCGACACTTCGCAGCTCGGGTAAAATTGGTAGGTAACTCAATCTTAAATTAGCTGCATAGCCTTGCATTTCGCATCGCGGGTTTAATGTGACCAACGCGAACCGAGATAAAAGACAGAAGTCGGGCTGAGCGATATGCTGAACATAAACAATGTTTCATTGTTGCCTCGACCTAAGCAGTAAGAGATTGAACACATAACATAGCGTGAGCTTGCTCAAGTAACAAGCTGCTTAATAAACATTTTTTTAAGTTTTTTGTCAGCGCTTTAAGCAGCAGAATATCTACTAAAAACAAACGATTATTTCAGATTAAAACACTAAAAATCTTATTTTAAATTACAATTAATCTAGTGATTGGCAGTTAGCTTGATTTACTAGTTTGATAAGAGAAATGAAGACAATACGCGTTAATTAAAACCCTTGCTGGCATAGCGTAATGATAGCTGGAACGTCACCACCACTAAGGAATAGCTCAATTACACATTAGTTAACTAATCCCCATTTAACTGACGCCAAAGATTGTTAACAATCTCACTCCCCACTCGTATTTTGTAAACAAAACCCTGCTTAAACAGGCTTTTTAAGGCCATTAAACTAAAGTATAAGCAAAAATTGTCGACAATAATTTGATCGGAGCGCAACATACGATCTACACTGTGCAACATTCAAGCAACCTGAGTGTAACCAGTACATGTCTCAACTTAGCCCCAGCAAATCGCTCAGCGACAAACAGAATTTACTCTCGCAGAACTTAAGCGATACCTTAATTGAAGCCATAGTGAGCGGCCAAATAGCTCAAGGGCAAAAGATCTCTGAGCCAGAATTAGCAAGGCATTACGGTGTTAGCAGAGGCCCGTTGCGCGAAGCAATCCTTAAATTACAAGGAATGGGATTGGTTGAACGAGTACCACACGTTGGCGCTCGAGTGGTGCAACTAAACCAGCAGCAACTGTTAGATATTTACTCGGTGCGCGAAGCACTAGAGGGTATGGCTTGTCGCTTAGCTGCAGAGCAATTGTCGACAATTCAACTTGAAGAGTTAAAAACCTTACTTGAACACCATCAAAGTTACCTGCAACAACACCAAGGTAAAGCCTATTTTGAACAACAAGGTGATTTCGATTTTCACTATCTGATCATTAAAGGCAGCGCGAACCAACGCTTAGTGAATCTGCTATGTGATGAGCTCTATCATTTACTGCGCATGTATCGCTATCAAGCCGCCAAACAAGTTTCGCGCCCAGAGCGCGCCTTAAAGGAACACTGGGCGATTTGGCAAGCACTAGCCGATCGTGATGGTGAACTCGCCGAATTACTGATGCGTCGCCACATTGCTCGCGCACGCAAAGCCATAGAACAACACCACCCAAATACCCAGACCGACCAAAGCTTAGAAGCCACCGCTTCGGCAAATCAAATTCAAGGAGTGAACTAATGAGCAGCTCAAAACTCTCGCCCGGCGCACGCTTTCGCCAAGCGGTAAGCCAACAAAACCCATTACAAATTGTTGGCACTATTAACCCCTACTGCGCCATGATGGCACAGCGCGAAGGCCACCAAGCTATTTACCTCTCAGGTGGCGGAATTGCCAATGCCTCATACGGTTTACCCGATCTTGGCATTACTACCATGAATGACGTGCTAGAAGATGTTCGCCGAATTACCGCCGCCTGTGATTTACCCTTGCTGGTAGACATAGATGTAGGTTTTGGCGGCGCATTTAATATTGCTCGCACCGTAAAAGAAATGATCCGCTCCGATGCCGCCGCCGTGCACATGGAAGACCAAGTTGCGCAAAAACGCTGTGGCCACCGCCCCAATAAAGCCATTGTTTCTAGCCAAGAAATGGTTGACCGTATTAAAGCCGCAGTAGATGCCCGCGTTGATCCAGAATTTGTGGTAATGGCCCGCACCGACGCCCTGCAAATAGAAGGCATGGGAGGTGCTATTGAACGCGCTTGCCAATATGTTGAAGCTGGCGCCGATATGATCTTCCCCGAAGCCATGCTCACGCTTGAGCAATACCAACAATTTGCCGACGCAGTAAAAGTGCCGATTTTGGCCAATATTACTGAGTTTGGCCAAACCCCATTATTTAGTGGCGAAGAGCTAGCGAGTGTAGGTGTAGATATGGTGCTTTACCCACTATCGGCCTTTAGAGCAATGAACCAAGCCGCAGTAAATGTATATCGTAGCTTACGTGAAAATGGCCACCAGCGTGATGTTGTTAACAGCATGCAAACCCGCGCAGAGCTCTATGACTACTTGGGCTACCACGACTACGAACAAAAACTAGACCAATTATTTAAGCAGGATTAATAAACCCCAACTACGTGAACGGACTTAGCCAGCCAAACCAAGATTTAGCGGCTAAGCCACTATTAACAAGCCAAAAATACGCGCATCAGACGCCACGCTTGTTAACCAAAGGAATGAAGGAGAACATCATGGTACAAAAAGCTTTAGGAGGCGCAGGCTTACGAGGCCAGAGCGCAGGCGAAACCAAATTATGTACAGTTGGCCAAAGTGGTTCTGGGCTTACCTATTGTGGTTACGATATCAGTGAGTTGGCCGAGCAAGCGACCTTTGAAGAAGTGGCTTATTTGTTATTTCAAGGCGAGCTACCTAATCGCGACCAACTAGCTGCGTATCACGACACCTTGCACAATCTACGTGAGTTGCCCGATGCGCTTAAAGCGGTATTAGAGCTTATTCCCGCAGATGCTCACCCAATGGATGTTATGCGTACTGGGGTTTCTATGCTGGGTAACTTAGAAACCGAAGCCAGCTTTGCAGAGCAACAGCAACACACTGACCGTTTATTAGCGACCTTGCCGGGCATTATCTGTTACTGGTATCGCTTTAGTCACCACGGCGTGCGTATCTCCACCCAAAGTTCGGCTAAGTCTATTGCTGGGCATTTCTTAGAATTATTGCATGGCCAACCTGCCGATCCACTCCACGAACAAGTAATGCAATGCTCACTGATTTTATACGCTGAGCATGAATTTAACGCCTCCACCTTTACTGGCCGAGTGATTGCTTCCACTCTGTCGGATATTCACTCTGCTGTTTCGGGTGCGATTGGTGCCTTACGCGGGCCACTACATGGTGGCGCCAATGAGGCCGCCATGGCAATGATTGAAAATTGGACCAGCGCTGAACAAGCTGAAACTGAAATCATGGCCATGTTAGCCCGCAAAGACAAAATCATGGGTTTTGGTCATGCCATTTATCGCACCAGCGATCCACGCAACGCGCTGATTAAAGCCTGGTCGAAAAAGTTAAGCGAAGCCACTGGCGATCAGCACCTTTATGCCGTATCCGAGCGAGTAGAAGCGGTAATGTGGCGCGAAAAAGAACTGTTTTGTAATGCAGACTTTTTCCATGCCAGCGCTTACCACTTCATGAATATTCCCACGCCACTGTTTACGCCAATTTTTGTTTGCTCACGGGTAAGCGGCTGGGCTGCACATATTATGGAACAGCGTGCAAATAACCGGATTATTCGCCCCAGCGCCGACTACACCGGTAGCGAGCCTCGCAGCTATGTACCGCTTGAGCAGCGCGACTAGTTTTTGCCAGTAAGTGGAGCCCGGTGCTCCACTGCCTTCCCTTTTTGCTGTGGAAACGCTTATGAATACCGAATACCGCAAACCTCTAGCCAATAGCCAACTCGACTATTTTGATACTCGCGCGGCAGTAGAAGCCATTCAAGCTGGTGCCTACGCTGGCCTGCCTTATACCTCGCGGGTGCTGGCCGAAAACCTGGTACGCCGCTGCCCCCCCGAGCAACTCAATGCTGCGCTTAGCCAAATCATTAAGCGCAAACGCGACTTAGACTTTCCGTGGTACCCAGCTCGCGTAGTCTGCCACGACATTCTTGGCCAAACCGCCCTGGTCGATTTAGCAGGCTTGCGAGATGCCATTGCCGATAAAGGCGGCGATCCCGCCAAGGTAAACCCTGTGGTGCCTACCCAGCTAATTGTTGACCACTCCTTGGCGGTAGAGCATGCCGGCTTTGAAGCTGATGCCTTTGAAAAAAACCGCGCAATTGAAGATCGCCGCAATGACGACCGCTTCCATTTTATCAACTGGTGTAAAACCGCCTTTGAAAATGTAGATGTGATTCCGCCAGGTAACGGCATCATGCACCAAATCAACCTCGAGAAAATGTCGCCGGTGATTCAAGCGCGTGATGGTGTGGCCTTTCCCGATACATTAGTGGGTACCGACAGCCATACTCCGCACGTAGATGCTTTGGGGGTAATTGCTATTGGCGTGGGCGGTTTAGAAGCCGAAAACGTAATGCTTGGGCGCGCATCTTACATGCGTTTACCCGACATCATTGGCGTAGAACTAACTGGCCAGCGCCAAGCTGGCATTACTGCCACCGACATTGTACTGGCCATTACCGAGTTCTTACGTGAGCAAGGAGTAGTGTCCAGCTACTTAGAGTTTTATGGTGAGGGGGCTGCGCAGCTAAGCTTGGGCGACCGCGCCACTATCTCCAACATGACTCCCGAGTTTGGCGCAACCGCAGCCATGTTTTACATCGACAACAATACTCTCGACTACCTCAAACTCACAGGGCGAGAGGCCGATCAAGTAGCCTTAGTAGAAAACTACGCCAAAACCACTGGCCTATGGGCAGATGACTTACAACAGGCCGAATACGAACGCGTGTTACACTTCGACCTATCCAGCGTTGGCCGCAATATCGCAGGACCGTCTAATCCACATCGTCGGGTAGCCACCAGCGATTTAGCTAGCCAAGGCATTGCTTCACCAGTACCACAGCTTGACGGCATAATGCCCGACGGCGCCTGTATTATTGCTGCTATCACCAGCTGTACCAATACCTCTAACCCACGCAACGTTATTGCCGCAGGTTTATTAGCGCGTAAAGCCAATCAAATGGGTTTAAGCCGCAAACCATGGGTGAAAACCTCCCTGGCACCTGGCTCAAAAGCAGTACAACTGTACTTAGAGGACGCTAATTTATTGGCCGAGCTAGAACAACTGGGTTTTGGCATTGTGGGGTTTGCCTGTACTACCTGTAACGGCATGAGTGGTGCGCTCGATCCTAAGATTCAGCAAGAAGTGATTGAGCGAGACCTCTACGCCACCGCGGTGCTATCGGGCAATCGTAACTTCGACGGCCGTATTCACCCCTACGCCAAACAAGCCTTTTTAGCATCGCCACCTTTGGTTGTGGCTTATGCCATTGCCGGCACTATTCGTTTTGATATTGAAAAAGACGCATTAGGCCACGATAGCCAAGGTAAGCCGATTACCCTAAAAGATATTTGGCCAAGTGATGAAGAAATAGATGCAGTAGTTAAGCAAAGCGTTAAACCCGAGCAATTTCGCCAAGTGTACCAACCAATGTTCGACCTAAAAGTCGATTATGGCAGTGCCAGTTCTCCTCTCTATGAATGGCGCCCCCAAAGCACCTATATTCGCCGCCCTCCCTACTGGGAAGGAGCTTTGGCAGGCGAGCGAAGTTTACGAGGCATGCGCCCATTGGCGGTATTGGGGGATAACATCACCACCGATCATTTATCCCCGTCGAACGCGATTATGCTAGACAGCGCTGCTGGCGCTTATCTCGATAAGATGGGTTTACCGGAAGAAGACTTTAACTCCTACGCCACTCACCGCGGTGACCATTTAACTGCACAACGCGCCACCTTTGCCAACCCTAAACTGTTCAACGAAATGGTGAAAGAAAGCGGCAAGGTTAAGCAAGGCTCTCTAGCGAGAGTTGAGCCCGAAGGCGAAGTAATGCGTATGTGGGAGGCCATAGAAACCTACATGCAGCGTAAGCAACCATTAATCATTGTGGCTGGCGCTGATTACGGCCAAGGCTCGTCTCGCGACTGGGCGGCCAAAGGGGTGCGCCTTGCAGGCGTTGAGGTAATTGTGGCCGAAGGCTTCGAGAGAATTCACCGCACCAATTTAGTGGGTATGGGTGTATTACCGCTGGAATTTACCAAGGGTAACAACCGCCATAGCTACCGCATAGATGGCAGCGAAACCTTCGATGTAATTGGTACACCTGCACCGGGCGAATTGCTTACTTTAGTGATTACTCGCACCAGCGGCGAACGCATCGACTTACCGGTAGTTTGTCGCTTAGACACCGCCGAAGAAGTCTCGGTTTATCAAGCCGGTGGAGTATTACAGCGCTTCGCTCAAGACTTTCTTGAAAATAGCCAATAGGAGGCAGCATGAGCCAGATTAAGCAACAACGCATTGCTGCCACTTATATGCGTGGCGGCACCAGTAAAGGGGTGTTTTTTAAACTTGATGACCTGCCCAAAGCTGCGCAGCAAGCTGGTGAGGCACGTGATAACTTGTTGTTGCGAGTAATTGGCAGCCCCGACCCTTACGCCAAGCAAATTGATGGCATGGGCGGTGCTACCTCCAGCACCAGCAAAACGGTAATTCTAGCGAAAAGCCAGCAGCCTAATCACCATGTCGATTACCTGTTTGGCCAAGTTGCTATCGACAAGGCCTTTGTAGATTGGAGTGGCAACTGCGGCAACTTAACCGCTGCTGTGGGCGCTTTTGCAATAAACGCAGGCTTGGTAGATGCCGCTTCTCTGCCGCAAAATGGCCTTGCCAGCATCCACATTTGGCAAGCTAATATTCAAAAAACCATTGTTGCTCATGTACCTATGCTTAATGGTGAAGTGCAAGAGTGTGGCGATTTTGAATTAGACGGCGTGACCTTCCCGGCTGCCGAAGTGCAAATTGACTTCATTGACCCTGCCGATGGCGAAGGGGCCTTATTTCCTACTGGTAACTTATGCGAACAATTAGAGGTTCCGGGAATTGGTAGCCTGCAAGCCACCATGATTAACGCAGGTATCCCTACGATTTTTGTTGATGCCAAGCAGCTTGGTTACAGCGGTGTAGAGCTACAAGAAGACATTAATAATGATGAAAAAGCCTTAGCCATGTTTGAAAGCATTCGCGCCCATGGCGCCCTCAAAATGGGCTTAATTGACTCACTGGAACAAGCCGCTCAACGCCAACATACACCCAAAGTCGCCTTTGTTGCCAAGTCGCAAAACTATCAGAGTTCCAGCGGCAAACAGATTAAAGCAGAAGACAACGATTTATGTGTACGCGCTTTATCTATGGGTAAGTTACACCACGCCATGATGGGTACCGCAGCAGTAGCCATAGGCACAGCGGCAGCTATTCCCGGCACTTTGGTAAATCAAGCCGCTGGCGGCGGCGAACGCGAGGTAGTACGTTTTGGCCACCCCTCGGGCAGCCTTAAAGTTGGCGCACAAGCTCAACAAGTTAACCAGCAATGGCAAGTGACCAAAGTAAGCATGAGTCGCAGCGCCAGAATACTAATGGAAGGTTGGGTACGCGTGCCCAGCAACAGCTTTTAAGTTACCTAAGGTAACCGAAGAAAAGCCTAATAAAAAATTCCCCTTGCCAAGTGGTAAACAGCTTAGGGACGAGGAGCATATTATGAGTTATCAGCAACAAGCAGACTACGCCAAACAGCAACCCGAACAGTTTTGGTTAGAGCAAGCCCAACAACTGGCTTGGTATAGCCCACCCGAACAAGCACTTAGCCAAGATGAACACGGCAATTATCGCTGGTTTAAAGGCGGCAGCATGAACACCGCGTATTTGGCGCTGGATTACCATTGTGAAAATGGCCGAGCGGAACAAACCGCGCTTATTTATGACTCGCCAGTAGCCGAACAAAAACAACAATTCACTTACGCACAATTGCGTGATGAAGTTGCCAGTACCGCTGGCATGTTAGCTGCTCAAGGCGTCACTAAAGGCGACCGAGTGGTGCTGTATATGCCAATGATCCCTCAAGCTGCCATCGCCATGCTAGCTTGTGCACGCCTTGGAGCGATTCACTCGGTAGTATTTGGTGGCTTTGCTGCGCAAGAGTTGGCAGTGCGCATAGACGACGCCCAACCTAAAGTAATTCTTACCGCCAGCTGCGGGCTGGAAGGCGCCAAAGTCATCAACTACATGCCCATGGTAAGCCTAGCTTTAGAGCAAAGCCAACAGATGACTACCCCAGTATTAGTATGGCAACGCCCTCAGCAAGCGGTTGAATTTAATCAGCAATATCTAGATTGGCAAGCACTGCAACAGCAAGCTGAGCCGGCTGATTGCGTGCCAGTAGACGCCACCGATCCGCTATACATTTTGTATACCTCTGGCACCACCGGCAAACCCAAAGGCGTAGTGCGCGATAACGGCGGCCACGCGGTTGCGATGAACTACTCGATGCAAGCGGTGTACAACGTAAAACCCGGTGATGTATTTTGGGCGGCCTCCGATGTAGGCTGGGTAGTGGGTCACTCTTACATCGTTTACGCTCCGCTAATTTACGGCTGCACCACCATCTTGTACGAAGGCAAACCAGTGCGCACTCCCGATGCTGGCGCATTTTGGCGGGTTGCTAGCGAGCACAAAGTAAAAGTATTGTTTGCCGCCCCCACTGCCTTTCGCGCGATTAAAAAAGAAGATCCCGATGGCGCGTTGGTTAAAGACTACGACCTAAGCCAGCTGCAAGACATCTTCATGGCGGGCGAACGTTTAGACCCACCAACATTAGAATGGACCATCAACAAAACTGACAAGCCAGTAACCGACCATTGGTGGCAAACCGAAACCGGCTGGGCCATTGCCGGTAACCCTCTGGGCTTAGAGCGTATGCCTGTAAAAGCCGGCAGCGCCACCAAAGCCCTACCCGGCTACCAAGTTACTATTTTAGATGAAATGGGCGACGAGTGTGGCCCAATGGCACAAGGCTTTATCGCCATAAAACTGCCGCTTCCGCCTGGTTGTTTGCCTACCGTTTGGGGAGACCAAGCGAGGTTTGAATCGGCCTATTTAAAACAGTTCCCCGGTTACTATGTCTCTGGTGATGGCGGATACATTGATGAAGATGATTACCTGTTTGTAATGGGCCGGATCGACGATGTAATTAACGTGGCAGGTCACCGCTTATCAACCGGTGAAATGGAAGAAGTGGTTGGCGCCCACCCCGCCGTAGCCGAGTGTGCGGTAATTGGCAGCCACGACGACCTAAAAGGCCAAGTGCCCTTTGGCTTAGTGGTGCTTAAAGACGGCGTGCAACAAAGTGAGCAAGAGGTATCCAAAGAGCTGGTACAAAAAGTACGTAATGAAATTGGCCCTCTCGCATGCTTTAAACAAGCCATTATCGTGCAGCGTTTGCCTAAAACCCGCTCCGGCAAAATCCTCCGCCGCACCCTGCGCCAACTGGCCGACGGCGAAGAATACGCCATCCCGTCCACCATCGACGACCCAGCCAGTTTAGGCGAGATTGAAGAGCTGATGCGCCAAGGCAGAACGATGATTTGATCAGCGAGAATCAGTAGCAGCCCAAGGGCTGCTTTTGACTCCCTCTCCTGTCGATGACCTTAAGCTTAAGTCCTGATATACCAAGCCATCCAAATAAGCTTGAGCACTTTCGGCCGATTCACCCAAGGCATATTGATAGCAGTCAGCTGCGCGCTGTGTTACTAGCTTCACGACTTCTTTGTCCAACTTGCCGGAATCGCCTAATTCACTCAAAATGCTGAGCACCGCCTCTTGCTTCATACCCTCACGATAGGGGCGCCTTTGTACTAAAGCTTGAAAAATGTCGGCCACAGCAATAATTCGCGCCTCAAGACAAAGTTCACTTTTTTTAGGGTGGAAGGGATAACCCGCACCATTGATGCCTTCATGATGATAGGCAGCCCAGCGAGCAACTTCACCTAAACCATCGATATGGCGTAATATTTCATAAGTTTCATAACTATGCTGATTCATGATCGCCCGCTCTACATCATTAAGTGGCCCAGCCTTTTCTAAAATGTTGTCGGGGGTATGAAGTTTGCCTAAATCATGCAATAAACCTGCTATTTCCACCTTGTCACACTGCTCCGCAGAGAGGCCATAACATCCTGCGATGAACTTGGCCAATTCGGCCACGCGCAAAGAATGCTGAGCGGTGAACGGACTCTTTTGATCAACAATATAAGCCATGATCATCGATAGCTGTTTAACCTGAGGCCAAGTTAAAAAGCGCTTGCTGGTGACTCTGCCCATATCCCAAGCATAACGACTGATATGCCTGTTTTCTAAGGCTATCCAAAACGCCTCTGAACGCTCAACCGATTGAAAAGCTTGCACCAACTCCGGATCAAAATAACTACCAGAATAACCAACTATGGTGCGAACCACCTGTTGTTTGGCAATGAGGATATCTGTTTCATAATGGCCAGCCGCGAGAACATCGATACGATCAGCGAGGTAAATCAAATTAGCCATGCGCGCGTCATAGGGGCTGATGTTGACACTTGGTAGATCACTCCAAGCGGTGTGGTGATAGAGAATTGGCGTGGCGAATTTAGCCAAAGGTTCAAACGGCTTAAGCAGTTGATAACCAATATTGCAGTGAATGTTTGCCTCTTCCCAATCAAAGTGATTCACTAAGCTTGAGTGCATTTGCTCGGTAGATACGCCGCAATCATGCAACAGTCCAAAATCGAAAGCGTATTGAAGATCTGCATCACTAAAGCCCAAGTTGTGACCGATTTGGCTAGCAATGTAACCCACTCGCTTACCATGATTAGTATCATTCATGCCCACTAAGGATACCGCCGTTTCAATAGCGATAATCATTTGTCGCAAATCAACACTTAATGCCGCGGAATATTCCATGATGATCTCCTAGCATAACCATAGTAACAATTAACTTAATTGTAGGAAGGATTTGTCAAATATGACAAATCCAACAATAAGAGAGTTAACAATGACGCCGCCTTAAGGAGGCGACTTTGAAATGGCTAAAGCAATGCCAAACCTATACTGGCGTTTGAAGCTTTACGGCTTACTATTTATCTTTACCAAAAACGTCGCTAAAGACATGTAGGGCAGTTTTCAAATTATAACTTCCACCATGCTTTTTGAATCTACGATTTATATCCCCACCAATGTTCAAACCAAGCAATAACAGAACTACAGCTAAAATCAGAATATATACAGAAACGACCAACCAAAACTTAAATGGACTTGATTCAAGATCTGGGCTTACTCCTCTTGCGGCGATCTCTCCGTAAACACCTGCACCGTATAGCTGATACAAAACAAAATAACCGTAAAGTAAAATAGCGAGAAACTTTATGGTGCTATTTAGTTTCTTCATTTAACAAACAGTCCTAATTGCCAAGAACCAGAAGTTCATTGGTTTTGATTTTGTTAGTTGGCCGAAACTCATAACCACTCGCCTTTATAAAAATGCTGTCACCGCTTTGCATTTGTATGTGGTATTCGTCTCCAAGCATTTTTGCATCAAGTATAGAATTAGAAGGTCCCCACTCGTTGATTCTAGAGTACCGGAAGTCAGTAACGACTCGAAACAGCAAACAGTAAGGTAATGCGGATTCCGACACTTCGCTAAATGCTTGCAAGTCTAACCAGACCAAAGCAGTGTCCCAGTCTATTTCTATCCGGCCTAGCAAAGCATCATGTAATGGTAATGTCTCAAAGCTCAAATTTCGCTCCTAGAAAAATGTATGCGCACGGGATTTCTTTTACAGCAGTTAGCTTTACTCACCTCAGCCAACTTGCTTCTCAGCTCTTTTCTTTAAAAAATAGGCGAATACCAACAGCCCAACAAAGGTTAGAGTAATAGAAATAGCGATAACATTAACCAACAGCGGGTTTTCAAGCTGGTTAAACACACCGCTTTCATTCAGGCTTACTGCAATTCCAAATAAGATGAATGCTATTAATACAACGGTATTGGCTTTAGCTCTCTTAATACGCTGATAGATTGTTTTGCCATAAAACTGACTAAGCCCATTACCTACCAACAGACTGGCCACTAAAAGGCCATGTAACAAAGTAACTAAGTGAGCATTGAATCGAGAGTCTTCTGACGCAAAGTTAAGATTAACATCACCAAAGGAACTGATACTTTCAAAAATTAACATCAAGCCAAATGCCATTCCGAAAACTGATATAACTTGCTGCCGCTTATCATCTGTTTTCAAATCCACAACTGCCGCAGGCACAGCTTGTCTCTCACCAGTTAGCGGTATGATTGAGTTACGAATATCAACATGAGAACTTTCAGGTAATTTGGAAAGTTTAAGCTTGTAACGCGCCTGATCCATGGTCACCAAGTTGAGTTCTTTTTTATTAGAAGTAACAGTTTCTAGCTTGTACAAATCGACGTATGCGGTGACCATTCCAAAACGTGAAATAGTAAGATAAGAATTGGCTAAAACGGCTTTGTAACTGCATTTAATGGCCACATAAACGATAACCAGAAACAAAACGAAATAATTGTCGTCTAAGCTTCGATCATCGGTAATAAAGCCCGTTAGTAAATTAAAGCCTAGCCAGAAGGCTAAACCAATAGATGCTGTTTTTAGCTGATAGGATCTTGAGCTAGAGTAGCTCCAGTCACTGCTCACATTTCATTCCTTGAAACTAAAAAGCAGCCCTAAAGCTGCTTTGTCCATCTAAGCTTCATCGAAGCAAGTTACTTCTCTGCACGACTCATAAATTTCTTCTCAGCGGTGCTTACCTTAATCTTCTCGCCACTGGCGATGTATTCAGGCACCTGTACCGACAAGCCGGTACTTAAAATAGCTGGCTTAGTACGGGCGCTGGCCGAGGCGCCTTTAATTGAAGGGTCGGTTTCTACGATCACCAATTCAACACTGGCTGGTAGTTCTACAGCTACTGGTGCGCCGTCTACGGTAACCACTTGCATACCCGCGGTATCTTCGGTGATGAAGGGAATTTCATCGGCGATGGTTTCGCTGTTTAGGTTGTAAGGGGTGTAGTCCTCGTTATCCATAAACACATATTCATTACCATCGATGTAAGAAAACATTACTTGATGACGGCTCACATCCGCAAGGTTAATCATTTCGTCGGCTTTAAAGCTTTCGTCAGCTTTTGCGCCGGTGGCGACATCGTATAAACGCATGCGGTACAGGCTCGCACCGGCACGTCCGCTAGGAGTTAACTTGGCGATGTCTTTTACAAAATACACTTTGCCGTTATGTTCGATGGCGGCATTCTTTTTTATTTCACTGGCCTTTGGCATGGCTGAAGTCCTTAACTAAATCGTGCAACGAAAATATCATGTACAAATTTTTAGGCAACCGTTGACGGGCCTGCAACCTAACAATTAGTAAGCGTTGTGTTATTAATCTCGCAAAAACTAAAATAAATACCGATAGTTAGCCTGCAATTAAAAGTTTCACTTGCGTCTGTTAAACGCTTTCTGTAAAAAGCTCAGTAATTACTCAGGGACGAAGATAGCTAACAGGAAAGTTAGCCTTGTTGCTTACTTAGGAGTTATGATGTTGTCCCCGCGTATTGCTGTTGTTGCGCTACTGTCTGCTTTATTGATGGCTTGTTCTGTTGAAGATGACCAACCCAGAAGCCAAGTTGCTGTTACTTTTTACCCCCCTGCAACGTCTTTCCCTGGTGCTGCCGGCGACACCGAAACGATTACTCAAAAACGTCACTTTAGAGCTGACGGCGGGTCACCCGCGCAAAGCATCACCATTAACCAGCGTCGTGATGGTGAGCAACCAAGAATCAACGGTGAAGACGCCAGCCAAAATGCTACTTTCATAATTGATTTTTTAGGCAGCACTACCTTAGATGTTTACTCTGAGAGCGGTGAGTTTTTATACAACATTGATATCTTCGCCGATATGACCCAACGCCACCTATGCTTGCCCAGTATTTACATGAGCAAGTTTGAGCTAGTAGTAGATTCGCCCGTTAAAATTGCCGAAACCAAAAAAGAAGCCCACCAGTTCATTTTAGCCTGTCGAACAATTAATGAAGGCGTGGAAGAAAAAGCCGAATAAAACTGAATATGACGCTTCAAGCTTTTTGACGCGTCTCTTAAGGAAGCCAGCCCACAGGATGTGAAAAACAATAAATAGGAAAGCACATGACCTGTCGATTACTAAGCGCACTACTACTAACCCTAGGCTTAACGGCCTGTAATGATTCAACAGAGCCGGATCCGCTCAACCGAGTATTCTTAACGTTTTACCCCTTACAAAGCTCTTTCCCCGATGATGCTTTGCCAGAGCAAATACTTGAGTTTGAACGCTTGCTAATTGCCAATGGTGTTGAAGAAGTTGATATTACTTTGAATCAACGTTTAGATGGTGAAGCTCCAATGGATGATGCAGGAAAGCCCGCTTATCAATATGCCGTATTTAGGGTGAGCTTTAGTAACAGTAATACATTTGATGTTTACGACGAACAGCAAAACTTCTTATATACCCAAACCGTTTTTGCGGAAGATGCTAACCGACACTATTGCATCGCCATTGATGAAAATGAGCCGCAACTTATTGAATCAAGCCTAGAGATGCGCTTCCCCAAAGACAATGCCGAAACTCACGACTTTATTAGTCACTGTCGCGAGTTATACCGGAATCAGCTATCTAGCTCCCAAGAAGCTTACTAGCTAATTGGTTTAGCTGACGATAAGCGATAGAACTTCGCTCGTCGGCTAAACATATGCTTAGCATGTCTTCGATAAAAAACGCTAATGCACGTTGTTCCACTCGTTCAAGTTTCAACTGCACTTCTTTTGGTAAATACTCGTAATGCGAAGCAGCACCAAAATCTCCCAGTACAATGTTGGAATTGTCATCCACCAGCACATTATGTGCGTACAAGTCTCCGTGGCACATGTGATGCTCAACCAAGTGTTGCAGTAGGCTTTGCATTTGCTCCACAATCTTAGCAATTGCCGCAATGCCCAGTTGCTGTTCCGGTAAAAAGGTATCCCGCGTGCAAGTCGCTAAGCTAGGTGGCTGGCCTAAATTACTAAAATGCTCGGGAATCAGTTTCATTACCACCGCAGAGCAATCGGGCTCGCTAATTTGACCAACAAAGTTAACCAAAGCTGGGTGTTGGTCTACATGTAAACAGGCGTCTAGTTCATCACTGGGATAACCGTCGCTGGTGACCTCTCCCTTAAACACTTTAATAGCCACGCTGCTGGGTAGTGCAACGCCGGATTTAGGATGAGTGAGAGAAATAACCCCTGAAGCACCTTGTCCCAGAACTTTATCAAACACAAAATCGTCAAGTGAATATTTTGCTAAACCAGATCCATGCTCAAAACCTTGGCAAAAAGGGTTTCCGGCAAACGCCAGCCACGCCAAGCGCGGAAGCGCTAATAATTGAGTAGGAAAACTAGCCAGTTGGTTGGCGGATACACGCAGTAGTTCTAATTTGTGGCAGTGCTGCATTGATTGCGGCAAGGCAGTAAGGCGATTGCCCGCCAAGGCACACTTTTGCAGCTCGCTACACTCACCCAGTTGTTCGGGCAAGCTTTCAATTTGATTGTCGGTAAGAATTAACCAGCGCAACTTTGCTGGCAATGCTGCTGCAGATACGTAACGAATACTATTTGATTTAAAACCTATCATATCTAGCTTAGCGCAGCGCCCCAGCACCTCTGGCAATACTTCAAACTGATTATTTGAGGCAAACACTATTCGCAAGTGTTGCAATTGGCTAAGTGATTCAGGTAAGGCGCTCAATTGATTGTCACTTAAGTCCAGCACCTCGACCTGTGGGCAATAGTCTGCAAACTCTTCTGGCAGTTGCTCTAGGTTATCTTTGATATTGATGCGAGTGTGTTGGCGTAGTTGGCCAGAACGAAGTTGCTCTAAAGTATGCATACCAGGAAAACTAAATGATAAAAGTGCGACATAATAGCCTGTTGAAAAAACGATAGTGAACTATTTAACAATAGAAGCACAATTACACCTCAAATAACTGCCTGTTTCCCAATACCACCAACAACATATAAAACTGAAAAATAATCAAAAATTGGTATATATGATTACTTTATAGATTTTATACAGTACAATTCGCGACCATCAATTGCACTGATAACACTATTCACAACAGGAAACTTGATGGACACAGCACAACCACTCTATAAAAATATTGGCGTACAGGTAGTCATAGCAATGATTATTGGTACGGTAGTTGGCGCAGTAATGGGTGAGCAAGCTGCTATATTTGCCCCACTTGGCGCGATCTTCATCCATTTAATTAAAATGCTGGTTATTCCACTCATTGGCGTGTCGATTATTTCTGGCGCAGCCAACCTTGGTAACAGCCCTGCAGCGGGTAAAATTGGTATTTCTACCTTTGGCTTCTTTATGGCTACCTCTGCGGTTGCAGTGGCGCTCGCCTTAGTCATGGGCTCTCTATTTCAGCCAGGCACCGGTTTAGACTTAAGCCAAGCTAGCGATATGTTTTCTAACGAATACGCCGATAAAGGTGGCGTACCAGGTGTAATGGAAACCGTAATCGGCATGATCCCAGAAAACATATTTGCCTCGTTAATGGATGCAAATATTCTACAGATCATGGTGTTTTGTTTATTCTTTGGTATCGCCTTATCTAAGCAACCTAGCGATAAAACGGCTCCTATCATGAGCGGCTTAGACACTGTTATTCGTGCCTTCATTTGGATGATCAACGTAGTAATGCTCATTGCGCCACTCGGTGTATTTGGTCTTATGGCTGAATCGGTAGGTACCTTTGGTTTTGCCATGCTAGGCCTAGTTGCTAAGCTGTTTGCCGTATATGTAGCAGCGATTCTTATTTATGGTTTTGTCTTCTACCCGCTCACTATTAAGCTGTTCTCTAAGATGTCGGTGCGTGAATTTATGAGTGCCATGAAAAAGCCTCAAGCGGTAGCGCTATCAACGTCATCGTCTATGGCAACCCTGCCGGTTACCATGGAAGTAGTAGAAGAAGAGCTAAAAGTATCTAAAGCCACTGCCTCTTTTGTACTGCCTTTAGGGGCAACCATTAACATGAGTGGTAATGCTATTTACTACGGTTTAGTGGCGGTGTTTTTTGCGCAAATGTTCCAGGTAGACTTAGGCTTAGCGGCTTATGCGGCAATTATTTTTACCGCTACTTTGGGGGCAATTGGTCAAGCAGGTGTGCCTGGCCCGTCGTTCTTGGTCGTCGCGGTATTGCTAGCGGCAGGCATTCCTATTGAAGGCCTACCACTATTGTTTGCCTTGGATCGTATTTTCGACATGATCCGTACTTCGTTAAACATCACTGGCGATGCAGCTTGTGCCGTGATTGTTGATCGTTTTAACGAAAAGCACCTTTAAGCTCGGAACGACTCGGGGCGCAGATGATGGCGCTCCAGTAACTTATAAAACTCGGTGCGATTACGCATCGCTAAGCGCGCTGCCTGACTCACATTCCCCTGAGTTAGCCGCAACAAGCGCGCTAAATAGCCTCGCTCAAACTCATCTCTAGCTTGAGAAAAACTCACCAACTTCGCCTTTTCACGTAAGGCTTGCTGAACTAATTGCGCTGGAATCAGTGGCCCAGTAGATAAAGCATTGGTTTGCTCAACCACATTCATAAGCTGTCTCACATTGCCTGGCCAACGCGCCGACACCAAGCTCGACATGGCTTCTGGAGAATAGGTTTTTAGCGCACTGCCTTGGCGATCGGCAATTTGCTGGCTGAAATGATGCACCAATAAAGGAATATCTTCGCGGCGCTTGGCTAATGGCGGCAAGCCCAACTCCACCACATTAAGGCGATAATAAAGATCTTCCCTGAACTCTTGTTGCTGCACAGCTTGATAAAGATCTTGGTGGGTGGCCGAGACAATTCGCACGTCAACTGGAATGTTCTTGGTTGAACCCACCGGACGAACTTCCCGCTCCTGCAGTGCACGCAGCAATTTAACTTGCACACTTAAGGGCGTATCAGCGATTTCATCTAAAAATAAGGTTCCACCGTTAGCGGCTTGAAATAAACCGGGATGCGCATTGGCTGCACCACTAAACGCGCCTTTGGCATGACCAAATAACTCAGACTCAAACAAGCCTTCGGGAATAGCGGCACAGTTCACCGCAACAAATGGGCCTTGGTGACGTTGACTAGCCTGATGAATCGCCTTCGCCAACAACTCTTTACCCGAGCCACTTTCACCCTGAATCATGATATTTACATCACTGGGAGCGACTTGTTGAATTTGCTTGATCAGCACATCCATTATTGGACTACGACTAATAATATCACTGCGCCAGCTAGCCTGCGGTTGTTGGCTTTGGCATTCAGTAACATTTGGCAGAAGCTGTAAAGCATCAGCCACTTTTGCCAACAGCTCTTGGCTATCGAAGGGTTTAGTTAAATAGCCAAATACACCCAGCTGAGTGGCCGCAATAGCATCAGGAATATTACCGTGGGCAGTAAGTAACATCACCGGCAAGCTGGGGTACAACTGCTTTATCGCATTAAACAGCGCTAAGCCATCCATTCCATCCATACGTACATCGCTGATGACTAGCTGGGCTGGGTAACTTTCCAACTCGGCCAAGGCTTCTTTAGCACTAGCCACTGCACGCACTTGATATCCGGCAGATTGTAGACGCAGGCTTATTAACCTTAATAGGCTGGGATCGTCATCGACAACCAGTAAATTGCCGCCTCGATGATTAATTTCGTTCATTTAATTGTTGCTCAATTCGCGTGAGTTCATCTAGCTGCATTTTTAATGCCCCAATTTGCTGCTGCAGTAAATCTTCTTGCTGCTGCTGGGTAGAAGCGAGATCTTCGTATTTATGTAACCAACGCAAGCTATCCGCAATTTGGTCGTTTAAGGCCACTAGCATGCCGCGTTGGGCAAATGCTTGCTCGCTAGCTAAAGCCTTATTGAACAGCGCATGAGCGCGGTGCGGATTCTTCACGGGTGACTTCTTGTAGGCATATATTAGGCCAAGTTTAATACCATTATTACCCTGCTGCGGATCCAGTAATAACAGCTCTAACTCGTTGAATATTTGATCCTCACTGAGGGTTTCAAGGTTTAAATAGTAGGCCGCTGGGTCAAACTCTCCAAGCTCAAGTTGCTGAGCGTCGCTTACAGACACCACCGGTTGATTGGCGCGTGTTAACTCACAACCGCTAAGCATTAGCGTTACCATACTAAGCAGCATTACGTACAAACTAACTTTCATCTAACTCGCTTCCTTGTAACCCTTCTACGACAAACCGACTGCCTTGTTCTAAGCGCTGATAGCGCAAACTGGCGTGCTGCCGTTCAACTAACTCTTTGGCAATGGTTAAACCTAAACCGCTGCCTTTTAAACGTGGATCCTTGGCAGATTTACCCTGAACAAAGGGCTGGAAGATGCGTTCTTGCAGTTCATCTTCAATACCTTCACCTTCGTCATCAATGTATAAACTTACGCCATTTATCGTGGCAAATGAGCCCAACTTTATCACTCCCGCTTGAGGAGAAAACTTGATCGCATTCGATAGCAAATTGTCTACAATTACTCGTAACTGCTCTTGGTTCGCCATCACACAATCTTCGCCAAGCTCAATCTTGGAAACTAAATCTCTACTGGACAGGCTTAATCGGTGACTTGCCAGCACTTTTTCGATAAGCGGTTTTAAAGCAACTGGGTGATGGACTTGTTCGCCAGGAGTATCCAGCAGTAAGTTAAAATCAAGCAAGGCTTCAATTAACTGCTGCAAGCGCAAACTGCTGTCGCGCAGTATTTCAGTAATCTCCTGCTGCTGGGCATTAAGTGGCCCTGCGCTGTTATCATAGAGCAGTTCGTTCCCTTCACGAATAGCCGCCAACGGAGTTTTTAGCTCATGTGAAATATGTCGAATAAAAGCGGTTTTTTGCTGCTCTAAACTCAATAGCCTTAAACGCATATCATCTAAGGCATCGGCAATCGCCATCACTTCGGTAGCCCCACTTACCTTAATGGCTTGCTCAAATTCGCCCGACTTTAGACGAGCAATTTGTGGCCGTAACTGTTGCAAGGGCCGAGTAATCACCAATACCAGCAGTACTGCTGCGGCTAAGGCAAAAGGTAGGCTCACCATGCTAAACAATAAGCGTTGCTGCGCTTGTTGCGTGGTATGTTGCAAGGCCATGGCCAGCTCATTAATTAAACTTTGACTGCGTTGATCAAAACGATGACTTAAACTAGCAAAACGCTTAAATTGAATATTTAAGGCAACTTTCTGTAAGGCTTGAGGACTCTCCATTAGCTCACTTAAAGATTGCAGTTGCTGCTCTAATTCATAAACAATCTGCAACAGTTCTTTATCTTCAGTGCCAGTGCGCAGTTCAAACAAACCTTTAGATACCCGTTGCCATTGGCGCTGATAAAGCGCTAAACGGTTTTCATCAGCAAGTACTCTGAATTGGCGAGCACTGCGTTCTAAATCCAACAAAGACTCATCTAAGCGTTTACTTGCAGACACCACTTGCGCCGATAAAAAAGCCGTTTGCTGTCCTTGAGTAGAAACCTGCTGCAAGTAATAAGAAGCAAGCAACAAGCTAAGTAACAACGGTAAACCTAAAGTGGCTAAAGCCCAGAAGCTTAGCCGGCGGATTGACGCCAGTACGCGAAAATTAATCAAACAACTATCCTAGCGAGGAACAAGAATCCAAACAGCCGCCTATAATGCCAGAGATGCACAAAAATCCCACCGTCGCCAATTAGAGACAGTCAATTGATATGATGAATAACCAAGCTAAGTCTCTGATTTAAGGTACAAGTGTAAACTTTTGTTGCTAGCTAACTACATTTATAGCGCTATTATTTTTGTCTCTGTCGCCATTTGGCGACAACTTTTCACCCTAAAATAACTAAGAGGTTGATTTTTAAGTGCTAAATATTTGGCTTAATTTGTGCTGTAGCTCACAGGGTTTAGGGTGAGCGGCTTCTTATTATCTCGCCAAATTATTTAGCTAAAGGAATCAACATGGAACAGTTTGATCAACGTTGTTTAAGAATTGGCGATTGGATTTTCGAAATAAAAATGGTGCGCGCTATCCGAGTAAGTGAATATGGCCAACCCTATGATGCCTGCGCCAATATCAACTTTAATGGCACCCAAGCCTACATCGACAGCCAACTCACCCGCAGTGACAACGCCTTTAGTGGTAAGGACTTTGCCAGCTTCGTACAATTTTGCCAAGAAATGGGCATTACCGATGCTTGCTACGACCGCTATTCCCAAGGAAAACGCCGCAGCCGCAACATAAATATAAGCGAAGACCAGCGTCAATCTCCCAAGGTAGTTAACTTTCCAACTAGCCCACGCTAAATCGCGCTGCAATCATCTTCGCAAATAGTGGTTGAAAAGCGCTCAATTTTCTTTGATAAGCGCTAGTGTTAAAGGCTTGCCAATGGTAATCTCAAAGATTGGCTAAACGCACTTGTTTAGCCAAACAGCAAACACAAAGATCATAAAATAAAGGATGTAAAACGGACCATGAAAGTAGGTTTGGTTGGTTGGCGCGGCATGGTGGGTTCCGTGTTAATGCAGCGTATGCGCGAAGAGAGCGATTTTGCCCACATAGCTCCGGTTTTTTTTAGTACTTCTCAAGTAGGTATTGCAGGTCCAGATGTTGGTACCGGCGAAACCATCTTGCAAGATGCCTTCGATATCGACAGCCTAAAAACCATGGACACCATTATCACCTGTCAGGGTGGTGATTACACCAAAGACGTTTACCCTAAACTACGCGAAAGTGGTTGGGACGGGTACTGGATTGATGCAGCATCAGCACTTCGTATGGAAGATGATGCAGTTATTGTATTAGACCCAGTAAACCGTGACGTGATTGACCAAGCTTTAAGCAAGGGTGTAAAAACCTATGTAGGCGGTAACTGTACCGTTTCATTGTTATTAATGGCCATTGGCGGCTTGTTCGAAAAAGACCTTATCGAATGGGTTAGCCCAATGACCTACCAAGCAGCTTCTGGCGCTGGTGCGCGTAACATGCGTGAATTAATCAGCCAAATGGGCGAGATTCGTGACGACGTAGCCACAGAGTTAGCCGATCCAGCATCTGCCATTCTTGATATCGACCGCAAAGTGGCCGATAAAATGCGTAGTGACGACTTCCCTACCGATCAATTTGGCGTACCGTTAGCTGGCAGCTTAATCCCTTGGATTGACGTGCCGTTAGCCAGTGGTCAAAGTAAAGAAGAATGGAAGGCGCAAGTTGAAGCGAACAAAATTCTTGGCACCAGCGATCAACAAACCCCTATCGACGGGATATGTGTGCGCATTGGCGCTATGCGTTGTCACAGCCAAGCGCTTACCATTAAGCTGAAAAAAGACATTCCAGTGGCTGAAATTGAAGAAATTTTAGCCGCTCACAATGATTGGGTAAAAGTGATTCCAAACGATCGCGAGTTATCAGCTCAAGAACTTACTCCAACCAAAGTGACTGGTACTCTAAGTGTTCCTGTAGGCCGCATTCGCAAGCTCACCATGGGACCAGAATACATTTCTGCATTTACCGTTGGCGACCAACTGCTATGGGGCGCAGCAGAACCGCTTCGTCGCATGTTGCGTATATTAATTGGTAAGTAGCCAAGCTTAACTACCAGCACAGCCCAGTTAATTAACTGGGCTTTTTATTATCTTTTTTATCAGCCAACAATCTAAACGCTTGCAGTTTTATACTTGGTCCCGTTTTCTTCCTCGCACTGCACAAACAAAAATTAAGCTGCAAATTGTTTTCATAGCTGAGTAAAATTTACTAAGCTATTGATAAGAAAAATATCCTTTATTTATTAATTCTTTGAAATTGTAGGAATTGCGATGAAAAAAACTCTGATTGTTGCCAGCGCCATTGCCTTACTAGGAGCCTGTTCAAGCTCTGCTCCTGAACAAAACCAAGGAGTCATAATTACCGAGAAATCTACCGATGTTGTCGATTGTAATATTCTAGGGGTATTTAACCTAGACCCGCAGAGTTTAGACAGCGATAGCGGTAAACAAGAGTTAAGCCAGCGAGTTATTAGTCTTAAGGGCAACGCCGTACAACTAATTCCCTTAACGACAGCCGAGCCAGAATTAGTCAGTGCTCATGTTTACCTGTGCCCAAAAGCCTCTTAGTAAGATTTTAACCTGAATGAGGGAGCTTACTCGGCTCCTATTGGTTCATTATTGATTAACAAAGCCGTATTGTTTTCAACGCTATAAAAGCAGGCTGCAAGTGGCGTTAGGCAACGAGTATCGATGGAGCTCATATGAGCGATAAAATTCTAAAAAAAGCGACCTTAAACTTAAAAAAGGCGGTGCCTTTGATGATGAAGCATCAAATTCCTGCCACACCTAGTAACTATGCCTTATGGTATCTGTACGTTGATGATCAAAACCCGGAGCTGAATGCAGCTATCGATGAAATCATTAGCGAATATGACACAGTTCCTACCACGAGCAGCCAAATTCTTTATCAAAATCATATTGCTAGCCAAGAAGAGTTAGATGTAAAAAGCATGCGTCTTAGCCTAGAAGCGATGGCCACCGAGCTGTCACAAACCATGACTGATACCGGCTCAGATACCAGTGCCTTTCAATCTAGTATTGAAAAAAACTTTGCCAAATTAAATCGCATTGAGGAAGACGGCATTCCGCTAGAGCAAGTGCTTGGCTTAGTTCGCAACCTGATTGACGACGCTGCCAACATTCGGCAAAGCACCGATTTTTTCAATTCTCAACTAGGTAAAGCTCAAGCTGAAATAGAAAACCTCAAAAATCAGCTTAAAGAAACGGAAAAAGAAGCCCTTTACGATGCACTAACAGGTGCCTTAAATAGGCGCGCCTTTGACGCAGACTTTAAAGACTTATTAGACTCAAGCCCGGAAGGTTTATGTATCATCCTCGCTGACATTGACCACTTTAAAGCATTTAACGACAACTATGGCCATGTTTTGGGTGATCAAGTTTTAAAAGTGGTAGCCAAACGGATTAACGAAGCGTGCAGAGATGGTGCAAAAGCCTATCGAATTGGCGGTGAAGAATTTGCCATTATCTGCCCTAAATCAAACTTGCGCTCGGCTCGCCATTTAGCAGAGTCGGTTCGCCGAGCCATTGAGAAACTCAGCCTTAAAGATCGTCGCTCCAACCAACGTATCGACAACATCACCTGTTCATTCGGGGTAGCCGAATACAACGTAGTAAGTAAGTCTCGTGCCATTGTAGATGCAGCAGATACTCAACTTTACGAAGCGAAAAGACTAGGCCGTAATCGAGTCATGCCAATCGTAAGTTAAATGCGATCGGCATGCTTCTATGCAAATTGACGCATGCCACCAAACAACAAAAATACAATTTATTAACAATTCTCCTAGCTAAATCACAGCAATCTCAGTTTCACTTGTTACATTGAAAGGTATTAACACTAAAACTATTGTTCTGAATGAAAAAACGCATTGCTATAATATTGCCAACCTTGTCTCAAACTATCGATCAACAAGTTATTCGAGGTATTCGGACGAGTCTCGATCCGCAATTATATAGCTGCCTGTTCATGCCAATTGGTTACTTGTCCGTTGAGCAAGATTTTCAAGATAAAGATCTATGGCTCGTAAACCAACTAAGCAAACTAGATATAGACGGAGTGGTGTTATACGGTGGCGGTGTAGGTTACAAAACCTCTAATAAAGTGATGCATAAAGTTGTTGAGGCGATTGGCCAATTACCCATCGTAAATATCGGCTCAGTGCTACAAGGTATTCCTTCAGTGCTAGTCGATAACTACAGCGGCATGTATCAACTCACTCAGCATATACTAGAAATTGGCAGCAAAGACATTCTGTATATCGACGGCCCAGAAAACAATTTTGAATCCCAGCAACGCTATAAAGCCTTTAGAGATGTACTCGCAGAACATGGTTTAAGTCACGCCCCTGAACAACACCTGCATGGCGATATGACACCTGTTGGAGCCGGTAAACTCTTCCACCAATGGCTGTCGGAGCAACAGCGCCTGCCCGACGCCATTATGTGTGTGAATGACCTAAGCGCCAAAGGGGTAATCGAAGAACTCGATAAACAACAAGTGGCTATTCCAGAGCAAGTAAAAGTAAGTGGTTTTGATGATTTTGAGTATGCCGACGCCATTCGCCCAAGCTTAACTACCGCTATTTACCCCGCCCAACGTACTGGCTCTCTTGCAGCGCAATTGTTAGTTGAGAGCATTAACGGAGCAACTCTCGATGCTCAATACCAACTTGAAACCATGTCGATACTTCGAGCAAGTACCGGAGCATCCGCAAAAGATCTAGAACAACATAACAACGACGAACAACACCGCTTGCTGATCCAACAACGCGACAGCAATGCCCAGCGTCTAGCGGTAACGCGCTTGCTGCACCAACGACAAACCTTAGATACTATTTTAACTCAAGCCCAACCCACCTTGGATGAGCTTGGTATTCCTGAGTTGTATATCTACCAACAAGGTTTTAGTGAACAAGGAGAAAGTCACACTTATTTAGCTCATCGTTTGCAGCCTGGCAAACTAGCCTTGGCGGATTCCCTCACTCCTTTGCCAGCAGCCTTCGAGGAGGTGATTGGCGACAAAGCACACCAAGGCTTATGGGTTATTAACGAACTAAAAAGCGGTAATCAACACTTTGGTTATATGGTGGCGCTCACCGAAGGTGTACACGCTGAGTTCATCGAATTTATGGCACCACAAATCGCCGACATTATTGATCACCAACGTCTTTTAGAAGAAACCAAACAATACCAAGCTCAAGTTGAGTTAAGTGAAAAGATGGCCGCCTTAGGCGGCTTAGTCAGCGGTGTTGCCCATGAAATAAATACTCCTTTAGGTAACAGTTTACTAGCAGCAAGCCACCTCAAAGAACAAATTGCACTGTTGGCTTCTCAAATGAAAAACCAGCAACTTACCAAAGCCAATTTTGAAAAGTTTGTTGATGATGCCTCGAATACCAGTGACATCATCATTAGCAGTGCGCAACGCGCTGCAGAACTTATCACCAGCTTTAAGCAAGTTGCAGTAGACCAAAGCTACGAAGAACAGCGCAGTATTAACCTTGCCGACTACATCAACAAAGTACTCCGTAGCTTACAACATCAACTTAAGGGCACTAAGGTTAGTCTCGACACTCAGCTAAATCCCAACCTGCATGTATTTACCTATCCAGGAGCAATCGCCCAAGTGATTACCAATTTATTTGGCAATGCGCTTATTCACGGACTCGACCATGGAAAAACCGAAGGCAACATCAGTATTACCCTAGAAAAAGCTGGCCAAGGCGCGCAACTCATCGTGGCCGATACAGGAAAAGGTGCCAGCCAAGAAACCGTAAGCCACATTTTTGAGCCCTTCTATACTACAGCCCGAGGCCAAGGAGGCTGCGGCTTAGGTATGCATATCGTATATAACCTCATCACCCAAAAACTGCAGTGGCAGCTACACGTTGATACCCAACCAGAAAAAGGCTTTCGCTTTATTATCTCGATTCCACAGCAGGCGCTAAACCAAACTGAAGCGGCCAACTAAGTAACAAATAATACTGGCGTAAACAGGGAGGTAAGCCGCTTAGTTTTTTACTAATATCACTTCGCTCATAAGGTGGGTATTGCCACTCTCGCTCTACAACAGTGTCTTGGTTCATCTTAAAATCACCTTCCCAGTGTGGCTGTTATTACGAACCAGCAGATGACATTTCAATGAACAATCAGCAGCAATTTGTTAGCCCATGTATTTACTAAATTTGTTAGAATCAGCCAACAGCAATTCCGCTTAAATTAATGTTTCCTGAACAATGACTCTTAGCCAGAAAAAACGCGCTCAAATCATCAATGCAGCTATCGCTGAATTTAAGGCTAGTGGCTATGCCGCCACCAGCATGGATCGCGTTGCTCAAACGGCTCAGGTAAGTAAACGCACTGTTTATAACCACTTCCCCAGTAAACAGGCTTTGTTTATTGGCATTGTTAGCATGATGCTAGATGTGATTTCTGCCGCTACAAAAATGGACTATTCCAGCAAACTGAGTTTGGCAGAGCAGCTGCAGCAACTGGCGCAAAAAGAATTAAGGTTATTTGCCGATCCCGAGTTTATCGACCTTGCTCGATTAGTGATTGCCGAAGCGATTCATATGCCAGAGCAAATGGTTGCAACCATGCAACATATGGCTACCTTAGAAAACAGCATCAATTATTGGTTTGAATGTGCCATTAAAGACGGACGCATCCAAAGTGAAAACCCTAGTTTGGTGAGTAGTCAGTTTTTATCGATGTTAAAAGGCCGCTGTTTTTGGCCACAAATTATCAACCGCATGCCAATGCCAAGCGCTGACGAACAAGCAGAACTTGTGCAAAGCAGCATTGCCATGTTCTTAAGTTATTACCAACCTAAGCCATAGAAGCTACGGTTTTTTATCGATGTCGCCAAGGTGGGCACAGCATGTTTAAAGTTATTGGTTTGATCGCCCTTTTAATGATTGGCACCCTGGTCGGCTTGGTGATGTTTCCACCGCCAAGTAGCGAGTTTCAAGATAGTCCTTTAGCAGAGCACAGCGTAAAACCGCAGTTAGTAGCCCAACTAAACGGCATACCAAATGCGGCCAGCCTTTTGTGGCTGCCAAAACAACAGCACTGGTTAATTGGCACGCTGGCACCACAAACCGTATTAGTCACTGGTTCTGCAAAACTGGCTTACCTTAACCCGCAACTCACCGAAGCCAAACTAGAAGAGTTACCCGCCAGTGGCGATATCGCCGATTTAGTCTTATTAGATGATCACCTAGTGGGTATTTCCAGCGATGCACGCTTGTTGTATTTTGAGCTAGCCGAACAAAGCTGGAAGTTTGTTGATAAGCGCAAGTGGTTACGCGACGGCTTACATCATAAAACCGCAGGTTTGGTCTGGGATCCACAAGCTCAACGTCTTTATACCTGCGAACGCGAAGGCCTAAAACGCTGTTATCGCGGCAACCGCGACGGTCAACAGCAACAAAGCTTTGAGCTAAGCCGCGCAGGCCAGCAAGATCAGCTCTCTCAATATCAGTTAGGCAGCATGACTTTGCATCAAGGTAGTTGGTTTGTTCTCAGCTCTCGATTCAGTAGCCTATTGGAAATTGAGCCACAATCTGGGGAAGTGCTGCAGGTAATAGCATTGGAGCAATCCGATACCGCGCAAGCCATTGCTAGCGACGGCGAGCAACTTTGGTTACTGTCGGTCATACGCCAGCAACCTGAGGCGGTTAAACTAGCAACAATTCCTTTGCCTTAAGCCCATTATAGGAGCACGCATGTTAAACGTAGGTATTATTGGATTTGGTTTATCTGGTCGAGTATTTCACGGCCCATTGATTAGCGCCCATCAGCAGCTGAATGTATTTGCCATCGCAAGCTCTCGCAAGCAAGAGATTACCGATGCTTACCCCCAGGCATTATGTTTGGACAGCGATACACTGATCAATCACCCCAACATTGATATTGTCGTTATCGCCAGCCCCAACTCGCTGCATGCAGAGCAAGCCGAACAAGCCATGCTAGCCGGCAAACATGTAATCGTTGAAAAACCCTTAGCTATAACCAGCGAACAATGTTTGCAACTGCAACAAATTGCAGACCAAACCGGAAAGTGTTTAAGCGTGTTTCATAATCGCCGCTGGGACAGTGACTTTTTAACTATCTCTCAGCTGCTTGCTAGCCAAAGCCTTGGTCGTATTCATAGTTATTCCGCCCATTTTCACCGCTATCGCCCGCTAGTGAAACAACGCTGGAAGGAGCTCGACCCTCAAGGCGGCGGAGTGCTCTACGATTTAGGCGCTCACCTTATCGATCAAGTCCTTAGCTTATTTGGTAAGCCAGACAAACTATGGGCTCATCTGGATACACAGCGTGACGGGGCGGTAACACCTGACAGCTTTGACCTACAGCTGATTTATCCCGACAAAAAAGTACAGCTTAGCTGTAATTCCTTAATGGTTGAGCCAGGCCCACGCTTTCAGCTACATGGTAGCAAAGGCTCCTATGCTAAATGGGGCATGGATCCTCAAGAGCAGCAACTTGCAGCTGGCTTGTCGGCCAATGCAGCCATATTTGGCCAAGATAATAATCGCAGCGAAATTCACTTAGCAGGCCAAGCCTTGTTGCATAAGTCATTAATTAAAGGCAATTATTTGGCTTTTTATGATAACTTTGTAAATGCAGTGACTAAGGGTGAACCACTTGCTGTAAGTGCTCAGCAAGCCAGCGAAGTAATTGCCTTAATCGAACTAGCTACTCTTAGCCACCAGCACCAAAGGATATGTTCGCTTAATTAGGCGAATAGCTTTTATCAACGACCCACTTTGCTTAGCCAAGGCTTGGGTGAGTGAGGTGGCAAAGTGATTACACTGTTAGCCTGTTTACTGGTGTTAAGCGGTGCATTTGTGCAATACACCATAGGGTTTGGCCTAGCGGTAATTGCTGCGCCGTTATTGTTCCAACTCTCCCCTGTTTATGTACCAGGCCCCATGGTTGTGGTTGCACTGGTAGTGGCAAGCTTAAGTGCCATTGAATACCGACACAGCATTGCATTTGGCGGCTTAAAAGCGGCGATTATCGGCCGCATCCCAGGCTCTATTGCGGGCGGACTTTTATTACTGTGGGCCGATCTAGCAAGCCTGTCATTTTGGTTAGGTTTGTCGGTAATTATCGCCGTAGCCATTAGCTTGTTTCCTATTCGTATCGCTCCCACACCTAGGCGTATGGCAATAGCCGGATTCATCTCTGGTTTTATGGGAACCAGTAGCTCAATTGGCGGCCCACCAATGGCCTTGCTATTACAACATCAGCAAGCCAGCTATTTACGAGCAAATCTGTCGGCTTTTTTTGTTGCTAGCTGCTTTATGTCGCTCATCGTGCAAACGTCGGTAGGATTTATGTCGCTAACACATTTATATGCGACTCTGCCTTTAATTCCTGCTGCGTTGTTAGGGGCTTTTCTGGGGCGACGCTACGGAAAACGCTTTCCACAGCAATGGATTCGTACATTCTCTTTAAGTTTATGTGCCATTTCTGGTGGAAGTGCCATGCTAAGTTATTTCTTAATGTCTTAGTAAAACGCTGCTTATTTCAACAGAATTTGATCTACCAACTTAATTTGTAATACAAAACAACATATACTACTGATTATCCTAAATTGATTGCTATAACTAGAGACTGTTGTGCCGAGCCAATCCTACCTTAAAAAGAATATCGCCTTAGCTTGGCCGCTCGCCTTAAACGGCCTATTGATGCAATCAATGTTGATGGTAGACACCTTATTGGTGTCTCCTCTGGGCGAGATCCCTCTAGCTGCTATGGGGATAGCTGCGACCCTGGTAGCCTTTATCATGGGCATTCAAATGGCCTTGGCCAACGGCTCTCAATTAGTGCTTAGTCGGGCAATAGGCTCGGGTAATAAGCAAGCCATTGCCAAAGGTTTTTGGTCTGGTTTAGCAATCAACGTGACTGTAGCGATAATCTTTTGGTTAGTGTTACACCTTGGTGACCAAGCCATTGTTGGCGCGCTCGCCGATGACATCGCGCTACAGCAACAAATTATGAGCTACTTAGCCATTTCTAAATACTTGGTGCTATTTACCGCCGTTACCCAAGTGATGATCGCCCTGCTCAACAGCCAAGGAAAAAGCAAAATCCCGCTGCAAGGCTACCTCATCGAAATGCCAATCAACGCTTTGCTATCTTATTTGCTCATTCATGGCTGGGGTGAGTTTTTGGGCATGGGTGTCGAGGGTGCTGCCTTGGGTAGCTTAATAGCTATCGTTATCCGCATGAGCTATTTGAGTTTGTGTTTGAAAGCCGATCAAAGCCTACAGCTAAGTTTAAATCAGTCGATGCCAGCCTTGTTTAATAGCATTCGACTACATAGTAAAGAAATCTTCCCGGTAGCGGTGAACGTTACCATCCTGCAAATTGGCATTAGCGTTTATCAGCTGCTGTACTCCCAGCTCAACATTAACGCTTACGTGGCGATTACTTTGGTAATGCCTTGGCTTAGGGCCGGCACCCAGTTTATTGCCGCTTGGGCACACTCTTCTGCAATTAGTATTAGCCAAGCTATTGGCTCAAGAAAGCTCGATGACTTAAGTGCAAATGTGAACAAAAGTATTGATGTTGCTGTAGCAATATCGGTGATTTGTGCGCTGTTATTTGCCGGGCTTAGTTTTATGCTGCCAAATATCTACCCAGATTTAGATGCCGAAACCTATCAAGCGCTTAGTCTCATCGCACCTTTGTATATCTTTTTACCGATAGTGCGGGGTTACAATACCGTGCATGGACATGCCTTACGCGCTTTAGGTAAAACCACCAGCGTGTTTAAAATCAACTTTATAGGGCAATGGCTAATCTCAATTCCACTGTGCGCACTGCTGATTCTTTATTTTGAAGTATCAATCTTTTGGGCCTTTGCTATTCAGCCCTTTGAAGAAATTGTAAAAGCCCTACCTTTTAGGCAGCTAGCACGTAAATATTTGAAAGAGTTTGATAGCAATAAGGCAGAAACGCTGATGTATGATTAGTAGGGGTTAGCCTAACCTTCATACAAATCATCACCCACTCGGTAAACCGGTAACTCAAATTTGTATTGGCTGCCAGCCATAATTAGTTGGCCTTGATAGCGGCTGTCGCCAGTGGAAGAAAATTCAAACTGATAGTAACGACACCAGCGCCAGTAGCCTGCCATTTTCTGCGGTTTTTCTTGCTTAAAATTTACTTCAAGTAGCTGTAGCTCTAGCGTCTTACATTTTTGTTTGATTAAGTGTTGGGCACGCTCAGCGTCTTTTCGGCGACGCCAAAAGAACATCACAATAAAGGTGAGCAGAAATATAGCTAACAGATCCATGGCGCCAACTTAGGTAAAGACTTTGCTTAAGATATTGGGACGGTATTGTGAATAACAAGTAAAACTATACAACGACTATTCACCAGAAATGGTGGCGATAATTTGCCGATGACCACCTTGATTACGATGCTCACCAAGGTAAATGCCCTGCCATATTCCCAATGCCAACTCGCCTCGGTTAATCGGCAAGGTTAGTTCGGCCCCTAACATGCTGCTTTTAATATGAGCGGGCATGTCGTCGGCGCCTTCGTAGGTGTGCTCAAAATAGGGGGCATTTTCCGGCACCATTTTGTTTAGATGAGCGTCTAAATCGGCTCGCACACTGGGATCTGCATTTTCATTCAAGCTTAAGCTGGCACTGGTGTGCTGCAATAACAGGTGGCACAAGCCCACTTTAAAATCTTGCAGCTCAGGTAACTGCAAAATTAATTCTTCAGTAATTAGATGAAAGCCGCGCGGTCGCGCCTTTAACCTTACCAAACGTTGTAACCACATGAAGCTAGGCCTTTTTTAATCTTTGTTTAAGACTAGCAGTGGCTAGCTTGGTTTGTAAACGCTTTGCTTAAGCAAAGCCTAAGCTTGTAGGCGTTTTGCCAGCAATTCGGCATTTCTTAAAGCCATAGCATAAATACTGAGTTGCGGATTAGCTCCTAGGCTAGTAGGAAACACAGAGCCATCAATCACACTTAAGCCATCCAGCCAGCGATAATTACCCTCTTCATCTACTAAGGATGTTTGTTCATCGCCTCCCATGGCACAGCCTCCCATCACATGCGCTGACGCTAAACGCGTAGCCAAGGCCTGCATTGGCAATTGCTCAATCATAGTCTTGGCCTGCGGCCATGAACTCACTAGCTTGCTTTGTTCATGCAAGGGAAATACTTGTTTAGCGCCTGCAGCAAACTGCAACTCAGCCATGCTCAATAACGCGCGACGCGCTCCGCGCCACACAAAGTCACTAATGGGATAATCCAACACAGGGCTTCCATCATCGCGAAGCTGCACCTGTCCGCCAATACTTTGCTCATTAAAGCCGTCGCGCAGCAGGGCAATGGTGACTTGAAGGTGGTTAATCTGCTGCATCATGTCACTATGAAACTGACCAAAGCCGCTAATTTTAGTGGCCAACAGAATAGGATGTACCGGAGGTACTTCCAGTTTGTAACCACACTCTCCTTCACTGCCTTCTCGCCATACAAAGTGATCGGAATACACCGATTGCGGTGCGCCTTGATGACTGTTTACCGCTTGCTCAAACACCGCCCCACTCATCACACTGGGGTGCAAAAAGGTTCGTTTACCCACTAGCTGATAAGGATCTGGAACCTTGGAGCGTAACAGCACAGCAGGACTACCAATAGCACCTGCCGACAACACGACCTGGCGCGCTTTAATCTTAATACTCTCGCCATGTAAGCGCTGCGAAGCATCTAAAGCCTGCAATTGCGCACCGGTGATAGCACCTTTATCGAAATGCAAAGTTTGCACTCGAAATCGACTTAACAAAGTGGCACCAGCATTGAGCGCAGCAGGAATGGTTGTTACTAACATCGACTGCTTAGCATTAGTTGGACAACCCATGCCACAGTAACCTAAGTCCCAACACTGTTTTACATTGCGAGGTATCGCTTGGTAAGACCACGCTAAAACCTCGCAGCCTTTCGCCAATAAAGCATTGTTTTGATTTGTTTGCAGCCAAGGGCTAATGCCCAACATTTGTTCTGCCTTAACAAAGTAAGGCGCCAGGCTTTGCGAATTTAGCTGCTTAAAACCCCAGCGCTGTTGCCAGTGCTGCAAAGTGGGCTCTGGAGTACGCAAAGAGGTGGTCCAATTCACCGTGGTTGAGCCGCCCACACAACGCCCTTGGAAAATGCTAATGGCTTTATCTTTGGTTTTTCGTGCAGCCGATTCTTGGTATAAGTCGGGGTAAGCGCTGCGCTCTTGCATCTTAAAGTCTTGACTGCTTTTGAGTGGCCCCTCATCCACAACCATTACTTTAAGCCCTGCCTGGCTAAGCACTTGCGCACTGATCCCGCCACCGGCACCACTGCCAATGATTAGTACGTCACAATCTAGCTCTTGCTCACCTTGTTGGTTGGCTCCATCAATATGTTGCCAGCCCGATGCTAGGCCCTCAGCAATAATATCTTTAATCATTCACTAAACCCCTAGCTTGCACTGGCAGGTGATAAGCTAATTCTGGCCATGCTGTTGGATCACCATACCAAGCGGCAGTGATCAGTTCATGTAAGCCTTGATAGGCTTGTCGTAATAGTTGTAGATAATGCTGCTGCCATTGCTGTAACAACAATAAGCGCTGCGCTATCGATAACTCACTAAGCCGGGCTGCACCGGCACTTAGCAATAACCAACCTCCACGAGAGGCTAATATCTCTAGTAGTTGATTTAACTCAGCTTGAGTGTGGGGTTCTAGAATGCTGAACGCTTGATCGATATTGGCCAGCACATGTTGCTTTCGCGCTACATCGTCGCTAGCCACAGCACCTTCTAAGAAAGCAGGAATTAAGTACCAAAACACCTGTTGGTATTGCGGCTTTAAAGTGAGCTTAGGCATAGGCTTAAAGTCTATGGAAGCAGGGCTTACCAGCCATGCTCCTCCGCTAGCTAGCGCAGCAGTAGCAATACTGTATTTTAACAATGAACGGCGACTGAGTTTCACTTGGCTCCCTGCCCTAAGACTTAAATTAAGATACCACTGGTAACTTATATAGACCTCACCACCTCTAAACACAAGTTTCCATGAGTAACTTATTTAAGGTTTGGATCAAAGCTCGCAAAACTTAGGTTTCTTTACCGGCAAGCTTGGCGGTATTATCACTTAATAATAGAACGCTACAGTAAACCTGCTCTCTCCCATAAGAGATTTGCCAAGAGCTAAGCAATTGCTAAATAGCTTTTAGCGCAATTAGTGACTAAGGTTTACCTATCAAGAGCTTAATGAATACCATTGTGAATACAGCTATTAAAAAACGCGCCATCAGCCCTGAACAAAAGCAATTACGCCGCCAACAGATACTCAGCACCGCTAAATTAGCCTTAGGCGAACATGGCTACGAACAGGTAGTACTTAGCCAACTTGCCGAACAACTAGAGCTATCAAAGCCGGCTTTGTATCGTTACTTTGCCAACAAAGAAAGCTTGTTTATGGCACTTTATTTAGAAGAGGCTAAACAGCTATTACTAGGGCTGGAACGTTTGTCTCAGCAAAATCTAAAACCTAGAGTATTAGCCGAGACCATTGCCGCTCAGCCTACCTTTTGTTACCTCTCGGCCATTTTGCATACGGTATTAGAAAAACAAGAGAATATCGAACAAGCCATCAGCTTTAAACGAGAGCTTAAAGGCATGGCCGAACAACTAGCCAAGTTGTTTTTACATTGGTCGCCTCAGCTAAGCCAACAACAAGCCCTCACTAAAGTGATGTTTCTTTATCAAGCCGTAATTGGTTGTTGGCATACCAGCCACCCTTCATCGACCATGCAGCAAGTGATGCAAAACGATGAGTTTGAAATTTTACGTTTAGACTTTGTCGACAGCTTAAGTTTACTGTTAGTTAAACTTCTAGCGGACTAGCCGCCGTTTCTATCAGCCAATCGGCCACTGCGCGCAAGCCTTGGTCGCGGCTGCGAGCTTGTTTATAACAAAGGTAGAAGTCGTAACCGGTATATACCGAAGAAACCGGTAGATCGACTAAGCTACCCTCGCGAATGTCTTTTTCCACCATAAAATCGCTCACTAGCGCAATACCTTGGCCAGTTTCCGCGGCTTCTAAGGCGAGTACTTGGTGGCTAAAACTATGGAAGCCTTGATTGCTTGGCAGCGATATCCCCAAGCCCTTAGACCACACCGCCCAATCCCCACCTGGTTGCTGAGCATCTTCATCTAAGTCACAAGACAACAAGGGAAATTGTGGGAGTTCTTGCCGCCAGTTATTTTGATCGATTTCTTGATAAAAGCTCGGCGAACATACCGCCACCAACCGTTCTTTGTGCAATAAGTGGCTCACATAACCAGGAGCTGAATCAGCAAAACAAATGAACAAGTCACCAGTAGCGCTAGACAAGACCGGCTCCTCGGTAATCATTTGCAAGCGTAAATCAATTTCTGGATTACGCGCCCTAAAGCTTGGAAGCAAGGGTATCAAACGTTTTAAGGCAAATGAGCTGTAAGCAGTAAGCCTAAGTTGCGCAACCCCCTCACCTTTTACTTGGCGGGTGATGTGGCTTAATTCATTTAAAATACGCTCTACTTCGCTAAAGTAGCTGCGCCCAGCCTCACTTAGTTGTAGTTGGCGGCCAACTTTAATCAGCAAAGGCTCGGCTAAATACTCTTCAAGCAAGCGCAAGCGGTGGCTTACCGCGCTCTGGCTAATGCCTAATTCTTCGCCTGCTTTGGCGACACTTTGATTTCGCGCTACAGCCTCAAAGGCAATTAAGGCATTAAGTGGAGGTAGAGTTCTCATGCAAATACATTAAATTTTTTCATGTATTTTTAATTATTATCATTTTTTTAATGTTTAACAAGCTTCTACACTGCTGCTTCACCTATTAGCCATTAATTAACGGGAGGCAGCTATGCGTAACAATTCAACCTTTATTGCCATCCTCATTTTAGTGGTAGCTAATCAGATCGCAGTGCTGTCTGACGCACTGATGAAAGTAGCCGGAGAACAAGCCTCAGTATTTGAAATACTGCTATATCGCCAACTCAGCACGCTATTATTGCTATTGCCTTTATTTTTGCTCACCAAACAAAAACTGCCAGCAAAACCCTTAGTGCATGTAGTTCGTGGGCATTTGTGGCTAGCGGGCTCTGGCTGCATGGTGGTAGCCTTAATAGCGCTACCGCTAGCCACCGCTAATGCCTTATTTTACGCCGCACCCATTATGATGTTGCCACTAGGTATCTGGTTACACAAAAGCCCAGTAAACCGAACTCAAGTGGCTGCCGCATTCATTGGCTTTATCGGCGTGCTGGTAATTATTCGCCCCACCGAATTTAACTGGGGAGCTATCGCAGCTTTAGGCACGGCGCTTACACTTGCCTTAAGCAACTTAACGGTAAAGTACATTCCCAAACAAGAATCGGTAGTCACCAGCTTATTTTGGACCAACCTAATGGTTGTGCCGGCCACACTAACTCTGGCTTGGCCACACTTGCACAGTTTTAATTGGTCACTGCTTTACCTTGCGGGCGGCAGTAGCTTATTTATTTTGTTTTTACACGCTGGTTCGGTCATTGCCTATAAGTCGGCTAATGCCAACAGCATTGCTAGCGCCGAATACACCGGATTGATTGGTGCAGCAATCTTTGGCTGGTTATTTTTTAGTGAAATGCCCGACTGGTTAACCTGGCTTGGCGCGGCTCTAATTGTGGTACCTTTGGTATTGCAAAGCCCCTTACCTAAACAACTCGCCCTATGGAAAAAGCAGTTAAGCCAAAAGCGCGTAAAGCGTTCTGCTTCAGACACTGGCCTATAAGCTTAGGCCAGCAAGCTTATGGCCTAAGAAGCTTTAAATCTCGAAGAAAAGCTTTTACTGTCAACTTAGCTAAACAGCACTATAGAATTAACCGCTAAGGTACCTTAGGTAAATCAGTACAATCCATCAATAAATCAGCATAATACACTGCAATAATTAGCTGTAATGAGATTATACAATGCTTACCACCATCACCGTTGATTTTAGCTCGCCTTGTTAGCCTACAAAAACACCTTAACCACCTTACTGTTGCTGGTACTTAGCTTGCCGAGCCCAGCTAGCCAAGCGGAGCCGCTGCGTTTGGCCGCTGATCGCTGGTGCCCTTTTAATTGCCAAGTGAGCAGTCGCTCACCGGGTTACATCATCGAGATTGCACAGCAGGTTTTTGCGCCCGATTATCAAGTAAGCCTAGTTGAGATGCCCTGGTCACGTGCGCTGCGTCATACTCAAAAAGGTGTTTATCAAGCGGTGGTAGGGGCACTCGCCGGCGAAGCCGAAGGTTTTATTTACCCTAAGCTGGCCATTGGTAAAGCCCAGCAAGTACTAGTGATGCGTAGCGATAGTAACTGGCAGTATCAAGGCGTTCCTTCACTGGAAGACCTGACGATAGCGGTGATTGCTGATTATGACTACAACGATGAACTTGATGCCTATATTAGTGCTCATCAACATCGCCGTAATTTGGTGGTTGTTCGCAGTGAACAGGCGCTGGAGCGTATGCATAAGCTGCTGATGGAACGAAAAATTGATGGCTACGTCGAAGATAAAAGTGTAGTGAATTATTACACCCACCAACGGGGAGATAATAACGACATTCGCTTCGCCACTCGCTTTAGTAGCGAGCCAGTGTACATTGCGTTTTCTCCGGCTAACCCACAAAGCCCGGCTTTAGCTCATCGCTTAAGCGAAGGTATACAAGGTTTAAGAAACAGTGGAGAGTTAGCCAAAATTTTACAACGCTATGGACTTAGCGACTGGCAATAACATTGATGTGTAGAGCTTAAGTTAACTCTTAGTAACTTAAGCTTTGGAGCTTGATTCTGGCAACACGCTTTGCCAATCTATTTCTCCCTGCACCAAGCGTTCCTTAGCGGCTTTTGGTAATTGTTTAATGGCATATTCTAAGCGCATGGCCTGCTGCTTCGACGCCAAACATTGTTGATACACCAACTGTAGCGGGCCTTTTCCGCGTAGGGCTTTGGCACCTTTAACACCACCTTGTTGGTGCTCGGCAAAACGGCGCGCCACATCGGTAGTCACGCCGGTGTACAAATACTGTTGTTTGGTTCTAATAATATACAAAAACCACTCACTAGCAGCTTGTTGAACTACTAGAGAGTCATCACCAGACATTACGCTTCTATGCCTACAATCAACCACGGTGAATTAGCTTGATCGAGTTTGCGCTCTAAGTGCCACACTTCGGCAACATCGCTTTCTTGGCCGCTAACCTCATCACGTGTTTTACCGGTAAATTTAACGCTTACTTCGGCATTTAACATTGAGTGATCAGCACGAACCAGTTCGGCATCAATAAACACAACACTACTATTTATTTCCTCAGAACCGTATGAGCGACGCTCTTCAGCTAGGGCGTTGTATAGTTCAATGCTCAAGTATTCTTGCATCACCTCTAGCTTGTTGTCGTTCCAAGCGCGCTGCAGAGTATCAAAGTGACCACGAGCACCTTCTAAAAAGGCATTCGCGTCAAAACCTGCTGGCGGATTAAACGGCACGTCCTCTTCGCCTTCGCTAGCAAGTTGGCTAGCACTAGCAAAACCACCCTGTTGCCACTGTTGCTCTGCCTGAGGAGCTTGATAAGCCTGCGCGGGTTGGTGATTGATTGCCGCTGCCTTTTGTTGGTTGAGGCCACGTAAGAAACGCACCGCCACAAAGGCAATTAAAGCAAACAACAAAATATCCATCATCTGTAGGCCTTCAAAGGCCCCACCGCCAAGCAAAGCAGCAAACAAACCGCCGGCTAATAAGCCGCCTAACAATCCACCCATCATCCCTGAGCGACGGCCAGTATTTGCGGCAGTACCATTGTTTTGGTTCTGCTGCTGATTAGCCTGTTGATTAGTTTGGCTCGGTTGTTTTTTAAAGGTAGGTTGGCTTTTACCCCAAGACTTACCTCCACCAAAGCGTTTGGCCTCTGCGTCGGGGGTAATAATCAATACCGCCATCACCAACGCCATAACACTCATCAATTTTTTTAACATGCGCTCCGCCTTCTAAGGAGTAATTCAGCGATAAGCAGTGTAACCAGCTTGCAGCGAGGTTCAAGTGAAAACTATCTCAAGAACTAAGCAAGCTAAAGCACTACCACTTTAGTATTGATGTAAAACTTTTGTTACAGCTAGATGCAGCTTGTTCAATAGCCACTAATACACATTAAATTCAATAACTTAAACCCTTTTATAAACACTCAGATCAATTAGGGTTATTGCTTTGATTATTTTTTCGCCTAAGCTGGGGGAGTCAGCTAAAAATAATAATTCCGCTGACATAGACACTTACAAAAGACCAAAACAAAAAGGACTTAGCCATGATACTTCTCGTTGGCGGTGAAAAGGGGGGCAGTGGAAAAAGCTGTCTGGCCCAAAACTTGGCGGTGTATTTGAAACAACGCTTTAATACCGAAATTCTCTTGGTTGATTGCGATCCACAACGTACTAGCTCGGATTGGGTGCAAGCACGTAACGAGCAAGAAGACCTTCCAACCATTAACTGTGTGCAACTGTACGGCAACATTCGCAACGACTTACTTAGCCTACAAAATCGTTTCGACTTTGTGGTAGTAGATTGCGGAGGGCAAGATAGCAAAGCCCTGCGTTCGAGTATGGCCGTTGCCACCCACGCCATCGTTCCACTACGCCCTAAGCGGCGTGATATAAAAACCCTGCCCCATTTAGAAGAGTTAGTTAACACCTGTAAAGCGGTAAACTTTCATTTAAAAGAAGCCGTTGTGCTCACCCAATGCCCTTCGTTGCCAAGCCAATACAAGCGTATAGAAGAGGCCAAAGAGGTATGCAGAACCTACGGGTTAAATGTGCTAGACGCCATCACCTTTAATCGCAATATCTATGATGATAGCGAAGAGCGTGGCTACACGGTGTTGGAGCTTGAGCCGGAAGGAAAAGCAGCCCAAGAAATCCGCAATATTGCTGAAGAATTTATAGTATGTGAGCAAGGAGCGGCAGATCATGGCATTGCACGATCTCAAGAAAAAGCCTCGGGCTTCTAAACCAAAACAGTTTTGCGATGTAGATAGCTTTATTGCGCAAGCCGAGCTGTATGCTCGTGGCTGCGAAAATGTGGTGCACTTGCCGATACAAACCAGGCGAAATGCATCTAAGCAGACAGCAAAAAATGCCACGTTTAGCTTAAACCAAGCGGTAATTGCCGAGTTAGACCAAATAAAGCAAAAAACCGGTTTGTCTAAGTCTTACTTGGTGCGAGCTTTAACTCATCACTTAGCAGGTTTAGAAGAACCCAAACAACAGGCTATATTAAAGCCCAAATAGCCTTAAGCTACCTAAAGTAACTTAATCACCCAGCCAAAGGTGCTGGGTGAGAGGCACTTTATTATTGCGAAAGATAATCCCTTCATCCTCAAGACGCTGACGCTGACATTGATATTGCGGAGAGCCTTCTGGGAAGGAGATCATGCCTTTAGCATTAATCACTCTATGCCATGGTAAATTGGAGTTTTCGGGTAAGGTTTTTAAGCAGCGCCCTACTGCACGCGCCATTCGAGGATAACCAGCCATTTCGGCAACCCCGCCATAAGTGGCCACTTTCCCTTCTGGAATATGCCCAATCACCAACCAAAACTTAGCGAGGTAGTCTTGTTGCTCCATGTTTATACCAATCGTACTAAGTAACTGTTCATTCTATCTGGTTAAAATACTCGATAATAGCGTTAGAATTTTTGATTGTAGAATAACTACTTATCAAAAAAAACTGCCTTATTCTCGAGTGTTTTTCCTGCGTTATTTCTAATCACTTTCTTAGTGTGATTGGTATTACTTAGCTTTGCATCCATACTTCGCTAGCCCAATCCCAGATGCTATCCCACTCTGGCACTAGATCTTCTTGGCCTTGCCAGTAGCCAATTTCACCTTCTTGGCTAATGAAGTAGAAGTTGTCACCATTTTGGCAAATAGGAATAAACTCACGCGGTAATCCTAAGCTCCATGCGGTAGCCGCCACCTCTGGCAAATAAGTATGTAAGTAAGGGTCGCTAATGGTTACAGGCTCTAAGCTACCACAGATAACATTACTCACGGTAAGTTGGAAAGCACGCAGATCACTTGGCATGGGAATTAAGATAAGTTCTTCAACTTCAACTAATTGCGCTTCTGTTGGTAGCTCACTAGGATAGGCGCCAGACTGATCGGCAGCTCTAATTTCATCGATTAATTCTTGCATGCTTGTCTCTCCGCGGCATTGGCATACAATGCCTGTTGCTAAAACTGGTGCACAGCTTACCTAGAAGACTCTCAATCAGCAAAGGAATATCCATGCCACTTCACGCTATAACTGTAGAACCCGAGCAAGCTGCTCGCCATTGTATTATTTGGCTGCATGGCTTAGGCGCTGGTCCTGAAGATTTTGTACCTTTAGCTAAGCAATTTAAACTGCCCGATGAAGCAGCAGTGCGCTTTATCTTTCCAGCAGCGCCCGAGCGCGCCGTTACCGTTAACGCTGGCTACTTTATGCCCGCTTGGTACGACATACTGGCGTTTTCACCGCAGCGTAAAATTAATCAACAGCACTTAGAACAAGTAAGCCAAGAAATTAGCCAGCTAATTGAGCAACAACTTGCTCAAGGTATCCCCAGTAAAAACATTATTTTGGCCGGTTTCTCTCAAGGCGGTGCGGTGGCGTATCACTGTGCGTTAAACCTAGAGCATGCCTTAGGTGGTGTGTTGTGTATGTCTACCTACTTAGTCAATGAAAGCCTGCCTAAACAGCACTTCCAAGCTAATACGCCGATCCTCATCCAGCATGGCCGACAAGATGATGTTGTAGCCCCAAGCTTAGGTGAGCAAGCCTATCAGCAACTATCAGCTTTAGGCTACCAAGCGGAATTTGGCCTATTTGATATGGCACACAGTGTATCGCCAAGCCAAATAAAGGCGATTAAAGCGTGGATAGGCGCCCGTTTAAACTAAGTGATGGGCTTGCTTTAAGCACTCTAGGAAACAAGCCAATATCCGAGAGGGTTTGGGTGATATACGATTTACCGCTAAAAACGGACAGTCATAGCTAAACACCTCGCCACCAATGGCTCTAATCAGCCCTTGCTCCACAAAACTACGTGCATAATGGTCGGGCAAATAAGCCAAATAACTGCCCGACAATAATAAAGTTGCGACTGCTTCTTGGTCATAAGCGGTGGCATGTCGCTTAAAGCCTTTTTGCTGAGAAGTATCCATATTAGGTGAGTTGTGGCCAAGGCCAGCATATTTTTGGCTAACTATCTCTTGCTCGCTAATCGTAATATCACTGCGTTTAAACAAGGGGTGGTGATAGCCACAATACAGAGACATTTTTTCATCGAATAGCCACTGATAGGCCAAACTGGCAGATTGACGCGGTCCCGGCACCACACCAACATGATAACGCCCTTCTATCACTCCACTTTCGATCACCGATAAGGTTTCTACGTATAAATCTAAACTAACCTTGGGGGCTCGTTGGTCGAATAGCTGCAATGCTTGGGAAATTTTAGCTTCTTGGTTGGTGACGGTTTTATCGAACAAGGCAATGGCTAGGTTACCGGTCATCTCTTTGTGTAAGCCTTGAACGTCTGCGCGGAACTCATCTAAGGCGCCCATCAAACGTAAGCTTGATTGATAGATATGTTGTCCTTCGGCACTCAACACAAACCCAGCTCGCCCCCGCTGGCATAAGGTAACCCCAAGGCGGATCTCCAAATCCTTAACGTGTCGGCTAATGGTCGAGCGACCAATATTTAGTTCGACTTCGGCTGCCGAAATGCCTCCACATTCCACCACGACCCTAAAAACTTTGAGTAGGCGTAAATCAGTATCACTAAGTTGACCCAAGATCTTCTGCATTATGTTTCATCCTTATGAAACTTTAGATTCAAAGATACATATTTATGTAACTTAAAACCAGCATTAGGCTAAACACAGCATCTAGCTTTGCAAGGAGAAGCAAATGGCCACATTGCAAGACATGGGAATTACCCAAAATCAACTTAATAGCCACTGGATGGCATATACGGGAAATCGCCAATTCAAACAAGATCCACGAATGATTTGCCAAGCCAAGGGCAAATACTACTTTGATGCCGACGGTCGCAAAATATTTGATGGTTTGTCAGGGCTGTGGACTTGCGGCTTGGGACATGGCCGCCAAGAAATAGTAGATGCCATTGCCCAACAGGCCAGCCAGCTTGATTACTCTCCAGCGTTTCAGTTTGGCCACCCAAAATCATTTCAACTGGCAGAGCGAATTACCGAGTTTATGCCTGAAGGCTTAAACCGGGTATTTTTCACTGGTTCTGGCTCTGAATCTGCCGATACCTCACTGAAAATCGCTCGCGCTTATTGGCGTAAAAAAGGCCTTGCCAGTAAAACCAAGTTGATTGGCCGCGGCAAAGGCTATCACGGGGTAAACTTTGGCGGCATATCAGTGGGTGGCATAGGCCCAAATCGCGCCATATTTGGTGCCGGGGTAGATAGCGCCCACATGCGCCATACGGTATTGCCAGAAAATGCCTTTACCAAAGGCCAACCAAGCCAAGGCGCTGAACTCGCCAATGACTTAATTGACTTAATTGCCATGCATGATGCTTCCAATATAGCGGCAGTGATTGTTGAGCCTATGGCCGGCAGTGCAGGGGTAATTCCTCCGCCTATTGGCTACTTAAAACGTTTACGTGAGATTTGCGACCAACACCAAATCTTATTGATTTTCGATGAGGTGATTTGTGCTTTTGGCCGCTTAGGTTACAAAACCGGAGCAGAGGCCTGCGGCGTTACGCCAGACATCATTAACATGGCCAAGCAGCTCACCAACGGGGTCATTCCTATGGGAGCAGTGGCCTGCAAGCAAGAAATTTACGACACCTTTATGGAAGAAGGTGGTCCAAACTATATGTTAGAGCTGCCCCACGGCTATACCTACTCAGCTCACCCTATTGCTTGTGCCGCAGCACTTGCCTCTTTGGACTTATTGGAAAAAGAACAGATGTTCGAACAAGTAAGGGAAATGAGCCCAATACTTGAACATGCCGCGCATCAGCTAGGGCAGTTAGATTTAGTAAGCGATGTAAGAAACATGGGCTTAGCCGCAGGCTTAAGCCTGGTTCATGCACCCAGTGAGCCAGCACTTAATCCGTTTTTAGTGGCCCAACAAATGTGGCAAAAAGGATACTACGTGCGCTATGGCGCCGACACCATACAAATAGCGCCTCCGTTTAACGTAAGCGCAGCAGAAATCGACAGCCTATTTAATGCCTTAGGCGACTCCATTAATCAACTATCAGGCCAAGCCTAAGCCTATAAGGAAAGCTTTATGTCTATCATCGGTCATTTAATTAACGGCGAAAACCACAACGAGTATACGCGCTCACAAGATGTGTATAACCCTTCAACTGGTCAAGTCGCTAGCCAAGTTGCCTTGGCTGACAAAACCACGGTTGAGCAAGCCATTAGCGCCGCTCAACAGGCTTTTCCAGCTTGGAGAGATACGCCAGTGGCGAAACGAGCCCAAATTATGTTTCGCTACAAAACCTTGCTGGAAGAGAATGCCGAGCGCATTTGTGAACTGGTAGGCCAACAGCACGGAAAAATCGTCCATGACGCTATGGGCGAGCTTACACGTGGTATTGAAAATGTTGAATACGCCTGCGCTGCACCCGAGGTACTTAAAGGCGAACATTCGCGTAACGTTGGCCCAGGCATAGACTCATGGAGTGAATTCCAAGCCTTGGGAGTAGTAGCTGGGATAACCCCATTTAATTTCCCTGTGATGGTGCCAATGTGGATGTTCCCCATGGCACTTATGTGCGGCAATAGCTTTGTATTAAAACCCTCTGAGCGAGATCCGTCGGCGACAATGCTAATTGCCGAACTACTTCATCAAGCAGGATTACCAGCAGGTGTATTTAATGTCGTGAATGGCGATAAAGAAGCCGTAGATACCCTACTCACCGACCCGCGTGTTGCAGCGGTGAGCTTTGTAGGTTCTACCCCAATCGCCGAGTACATTTACAGCACCGCTACCGCCAATGGTAAGCGCTGCCAGGCCTTAGGCGGGGCAAAAAATCACGCCATCATCATGCCTGATGCCGATTTAGATAACGCAGTAAACTCTCTACTTGGCGCAGCTTTTGGCTCCTCGGGTGAACGTTGTATGGCCTTATCGGTTGCGGTTGCCGTAGGTGACGAAATTGCCGACAAGCTGGTAGATGGTTTAACTCAGCAAATGCAGAACCTAAAGGTTGGTGCCTACTCAGATAAAGAAAACGACTTTGGACCACTAATTAGTGCCGAACAGCGAGACAAAGTTGAAATGTACATTAGTAGTGCTGAAGCAGATGGCGCCACCGTAGTTGTAGATGGCCGCAATACTCAAGTAGCGGGCTACCCTGATGGCTTCTACGTTGGAGGAACCCTAATCGACCATGTCACCGAAACGATGAAAGCCTACCAAGAAGAGATTTTTGGACCGGTGTTGTGTGTGGTTCGAGTGGATAGCATGGAACAAGGTATGCAACTGATTAACAAGCACCAATTTGGTAATGGTACTTGCCTATATACCCGTGATGGAGAGGCAGCACGTTACTTCTCAGACAACATTCAAGTTGGAATGGTAGGTATTAACATTCCGCTTCCTGTGCCGGTTTCTTATCACAGCTTTGGTGGTTGGAAACGTTCTTTGTTTGGTGATTTACACGCCTACGGCCCTGATGCTGTGCGCTTTTATACTAAACGTAAAACCATTACCCAGCGTTGGCCATCAGCGTCGGTACGTGAAGGGGTAAATTTCTCATTCCCTAGCTAAAGGGCTTATTTGTCTTAGTAGCCCAGCTTAAGGCTGGGCTAAGTAGGTAGGCAGCTACTTATAAGATTTGTTTTAGCAAACGGTCAGCGCGCACCCTGTTTATTCGTTTTAGCAAGCGCTTCACTGGCAAGGGGTAATTAGCGAGGTTGTCTAAATCTGCCACACAATGCACTAACTTAGTGTGAGCCAATATATTATTCAGCTCAACCTGCTTTTGCTCATTCAATAATCCTTTCGGGTCATCAATCAATAAGCCATTCTCTAAGTCTAAGTTCCAAGCGCGTGGATTCAAGTTATTACCGGTTAACAAGCTATAGCGCTCATCAACCCACAAACCTTTTACATGAAAGCTATTATCTTGATGCGACCACAAATGAATACTTAACAAACCACTGTTTATGTATTTTAGCTGTCGTTTAACAAACTTAGACAAATTCAGCTCGTACAAATAAGGTAGCGCATGGATAACTTTAAAGTTTTCATCTGGCTTGCTGTAAAAGTCACTTGCGGTTTTATCGCCAACAATCAACTTTACTTTCACACCACTTTTTAAGGCTTTGCTAATTTCCCTAGACAAACTGCCCGGAGGATTAAAATAAGGTGTGCACATGGTTATTTGATGGCTGGCTTTAATGATCAGCTGGCGAATGGTTTTATTGAGTAAATTTTGGCGACGCCCCAAACCCAGTAAAGGTGTAATGCCAACTTCTGTTTCGTCACATTGCTGGGGATAGTAAGAGTATTGCTCACGTTGCAATGACAAGCGTAAACGACGAATCGCAGGCTTTAGCGAACGAGTGGTCACTGGCTCATTGGCCGATAAACTAGACACCGCTTCGCTATTCACTAGGTACTGTTCTACATAGTCAACCATCGCATTAGCCAAGCGAGCATTATGAATCAAGTGGTAGCGATCAAAGCGGTAACGCTGTTGCTGCGCCAAGTAAATATTGTTAATACTGGCACCGCTATACACTACCGTATCATCAATAATGCTACCTTTTAAATGCAGTACACCAAACAATTCGCGATTACTCACAGGCACACCGTAGAAGGTAATAAGGCCTGGGTAACGTAGTTCATACTCGCGGTACATCGCAGCGTTACCCTCGGCTTGTTCATCGCCAATTAAACCACGCTGAGCACGATGCCAATCAACTAAGACAACAACTTCTAGCTCTGGATTACCCTGTTTAGCAGTATACAAGCCTTCCATAATGCTGCGGCCAGCTTGATCATCCTCAAGATAAAGCGCAACGATATAAATTCGAGACTTAGCCTCGGCTATCCGCGTTAGCAAGGCAAGGCGATACTCTTCTGCACTCAGCAAGGTTTTAAACTGCAGTGGATCATGCGCAATTTGGGGAAGAGACTGTAACGATGCGTTACGAGAAAAACGTGGAGTCATTAATATAGATTCTTGATTGCTAGCATTATGCTTGGCTAATTGTAACAAAGGATCAGCTCAGTCACTAAGAAAGCTATCAACAAAGCGTAAAATTGCTGCTAGCTCCACACAACTATATATAGCGCACAAAGAAAAAGGGCTTCCCATTGGGAAGCCCTTTACTATTTGGAGCCTAGCAGTGACCTACTTTCACATGGGGAAGCCCCACACTATCATCGGCGCAGTTGCGTTTCACTTCTGAGTTCGGCATGGGGTCAGGTGGGTCCACAACGCTATTGCCACTAGGCAAAAACTTTTACATTGTTCACTCAAGCTAGTTGGCGAGGCCAAAATTTCCTTAGCTAGAGTAAAAAGCCCTCGTCGTTAGACGAGGGCTTAGTATAGGAGCCTGGCGGTGACCTACTTTCACATGGGGAAGCCCCACACTATCATCGGCGCAGTTGCGTTTCACTTCTGAGTTCGGCATGGAGTCAGGTGGGTCCACAACGCTATTGCCACCAGGCAAAAACTGTTGTCTTTAACATTCGAAAAAGCTGAAATACCTCATGAGCACTAACAAGCATTCATGGTTTCTAAATAAAGTGTCTATAAGCAACACCCTTTAGGTGTTGTATGGTTAAGCCTCACGGGTAATTAGTACAAGTTAGCTCAATGCCTCACAGCACTTACACACCTTGCCTATCAACGTTGTAGTCTCCAACGGCCCTTCAGAGGACTTAAAGTCCTAGTGAGAATTAATCTCGAGGCCTGCTTCCCGCTTAGATGCTTTCAGCGGTTATCAGTTCCGAACGTAGCTACTGGGCAATGCTATTGGCATAACAACCCAAACACCAGCGGTTCGTCCACTCCGGTCCTCTCGTACTAGGAGCAGCTCCCCTCAATTCTCAAACGCCCACGGCAGATAGGGACCGAACTGTCTCACGACGTTCTAAACCCAGCTCGCGTACCACTTTAAATGGCGAACAGCCATACCCTTGGGACCGACTTCAGCCCCAGGATGTGATGAGCCGACATCGAGGTGCCAAACACCGCCGTCGATATGAACTCTTGGGCGGTATCAGCCTGTTATCCCCGGAGTACCTTTTATCCGTTGAGCGATGGCCCTTCCATACAGAACCACCGGATCACTATGACCTACTTTCGTACCTGCTCGACGTGTCTGTCTCGCAGTTAAGCTGGCTTATGCCATTGCACTAACCGTATGATGTCCGACCATACTTAGCCAACCTTCGTGCTCCTCCGTTACTCTTTGGGAGGAGACCGCCCCAGTCAAACTACCCACCAGACACTGTCCGCATCCCGGATAACGGGACAACGTTAGAACATCAACACTACAAGGGTGGTATTTCAAGGTCGGCTCCACGTCATCTAGCGACAACGCTTCAAAGCCTCCCACCTATCCTACACATGTAGGGTCAATGTTCAGTGTCAAGCTGTAGTAAAGGTTCACGGGGTCTTTCCGTCTAGCCGCGGGTACACCGCATCTTCACGGCAATTTCAATTTCACTGAGTCTCGGGTGGAGACAGCTTGGCCATCATTACGCCATTCGTGCAGGTCGGAACTTACCCGACAAGGAATTTCGCTACCTTAGGACCGTTATAGTTACGGCCGCCGTTTACCGGGGCTTCGATCAATAGCTTCGCTTGCGCTAACCACATCAATTAACCTTCCGGCACCGGGCAGGCGTCAC
>NZ_BLPI01000002.1 GCF_019649015.1 Agarivorans litoreus
AACCTAAGTTATCCGCAGAATATAAATTCTTAGAAACTTAGACATGGACGTTGCATGATTGATTGGGCGACAATTTTGGTTAAATACCCGCATCACCCTATCCCTTCGGATAAGGTGATGAAGTTGTCTCCAAATGGTGATGTTCAGTGGTGTTCTAGCTGTTCGACCAAAGTCCGCGGTTCTTATGAGTCTTCTATTTTTGTTAAGTCTCAAGGCGGCGATGGGTTAGGGGAAGCAACCCATATCTATATTGACGGTAATCCAAGCAAGTTTCTTCAAGGTCATAATGTGTTTGGCTCTGATGATTTAGTTGGCATGATGGCCGCTGTTTTTGCTCATGTGAAAGTCGCTTTTTCTCTCCCTTACGATATTGAATCGATACTTGCCATCAACCGTGGCGATTACGAAATTAAGCGACTAGATATCAATTACATGTATGAACTAGACAATCTAGTGTCTGTTCGTTCATGGCTTCAAGCTGCTGAACTCAAATCAAAAACCCGTCATGGTCGCGCAGTTTCATCTAAATCCACGTGCTATTGGGGTAAGAGTTCCCGCCGTTGGTCTATCAAAGCATATTCAAAATTCGATGAAATTGGGGCAGGGGGTGAACATGCCTTGCCTAAGCAGTTTCACTTTACACCGCTTAAAAAATTCGCAGAGAACAAGCTGCGCTTAGAAGTAACGCTCCGCTCATTGGAGTTAAAGAAAATAGAAATGGATAAGGGCTCAGATTGGACGCCTGAAAAAGTTAAAGACACATACGCCGAGTATATCGGGAGAATCGAAATGAACACCAATGCGACACTACCAGATAATAAAGTTTTAGAACTGCCTCGCCGTTTGCAGTCTTCATACATGCTTTGGAAGCAGGGCACTAACTTAAAACAGATATTGCCTAAGCCAACTTTTTACAATCACCGTAAAGGCTTATTAGAGCACAACATTGATATTGCTTTTCCTTGTGATACTCCAGACCAATCTAACGTTGTTCCCTTGCTTCGCGTTCTTGAAGCTAAACCAGTTTCCACTCCAGATTGGGCGCATGAAAAACGCCTTATTTGGTCATTCGAACAAACAGGACTTAAACAAGCTGTTGGTGAAGAGTTCACGCCATGCAGCCCGTTCTATGCAACAGACCATAACGTACATGAACTAACTAGAGGCTTATAAGCATGATTACCGTAGAAGTATTTGACAAATTAGACGTAGAAAACCGCCAATTCACAAACAAAGATACTGGCGAAGTTACCGACCGCTTTAAACAGAAAGCTTACATCTCAACAGGTGGCCGTTTTCCGCTTGAATTTAAGCTGCCTATTGAAAGCCGCGCTGATGCTTACGAGCCCGGCAAATACACATTATCAGGTGAGTGTTTTCAGGTTGGTAAGTACGGTGATTTAGAGCTTAATCGCTTTAATATCGTTCTTGTTCCTCAGCTTGAGCAAGACGCTTTTGGTCATGATAAAAAACCTGTTACCAAGTTAGACAAGGCCGTCTAGCAATGAATAGTTATCTAGTGTGTAAAACGGTTGTTGATTCTGCTTGTACTGAGTGGGTTCAAGTTGGCGCTTTCACAGTAGAAAACTTTATGGATCTCGCTCCCCAAATCCTCATTTGTTTTATTGTTGCTTGGGGTTTTAGGGAAATACGCGAGGCCATTACAAACCGCAAATCATAATTTAAGGATAAATATTATGGACGTTACTGAACCGTTGGCACAAATCGTAATTGTTACTGCTGCCATTAGTACTGTTGGTGCTGCGCTGTTAACACCTGCCGCTGTTGCGATGGGTTGGAAATGGCTTAAAGCTCAATTCTTTTAAACAAATTGCCACCTCTCACGGGGTGGCTTTTTTCTAGGTTCTTATCATGTTTATGTTCACACCGGATTCTATGATTGTATGCGTAACTTTCTTTATGGCTTGTTCTATACTTTTTCGCTAGGTTTTGTTGTTACTATTCCAGCTCAAGCGGCCAACAATTGGACTTACACACCTGTAAAATTAGATAACGTTGTTAGAACATCTAGTGGCGTTGCAGCTAATTTAACGATTGCTCGCAATCTTCTTTCAAATACAAATCAGCGCTTTTTTAAACAAGCTCTTACCATTTCTAAAGCTGGCATTTCTGCTGCTGCTCGTTTGCGTATGGCGTCACCTTTTGGCCTTGCTTTACAAGCTGGCATTTATGCCCTTGGTTATGACCAATATGACGACCCTTCTGTTCCTGAGAAATATTACTTTACAGAAAGTGGTGTGATGTCTTTTGGTCGTTGTGCCGCTGGCGGCGATATTATGTCGATTGATGAATGTTTATCTATGACTGCCGAAGCTTATCCAACAGCTAATTTTGAAGGTGGTTGGTATTTATATTCTGGTACTGAAGGTAAAATTCATTCTAAGTATAGGCATTCTTCCAATATTCCATCTGTTTTTGCTGAGTTTCATTTTCTTTATAGTGAAGATTCCGAGATTAAAAAATACTTTTCTACCGATCAATTTAATGAGCTTTTAGATTCTTTAGCTCCTTTTTCTTTGTTAGATAATGTTTTAACTGATCCTTCTACTGGTTATCCCTATAACATTCCAGAAGTACGAGCGGCTGTTTCATTAGTAGCTAATTACGATATTGAAAATAATTATGAAGGTGATCCTGCCGACACTCCCGATATTACTATTCCTGATGAATCTACTCCCTCTGATGGTTCTCCGTCTGAAGTTCCTGACACTGGTGAATTACCTGTTTTTTGTACATGGGCTACTGGTGTCTGTGAATTTATGGAATGGTTCCGCCAAGAACCTGATGAAATAAAAGCTATACCTACTGAGGATTACAAAGAAGATGTGGATTTATCGCAACTTGAGCAGTCTTTTAGTTCTGGCATTGGTTCTGGCTCTTGTCCTGCACCTTATACCTATTCAGTAGATTTTGCTGGCGTTACTAAACCCCTTGAATTTGATTATACGCCTATGTGTGAATTTGTTTCGCTCGCTCGAATATGGGTGATCATTTCTGCTTGGGTTGGTGCTGCCTTTATTGTTTCTGGTCAAAGGATGAAATCATGATAAATGCACTTATGGCCGCTTTGGGTGGTCTTGCTTCTACCTTACTCGGTCGCGTTCTTGTTGGTGCGGGAATGTCGTTAACTATTTATACGGGTTTAGACATTCTTGTTAGCTCTTACATTTCTAACGCTGTTTCATCACTTACGGGCATCACTGGCGGCATTAGTCAGCTCGCTTTGCTTGGTGGTGTAGGTCAAGCCTTTAACATTTTGTTTTCTGCAATTCTCACCCGCTTAGCTATTAATGCGGCTATTCAATCTGTTTCATTGGTGTCTAAATGAGTGTCATTATTTTAATAACTGGTGTGCCAGGTTCCGGCAAATCACTCGAAGCTATCAAGCGCCTTTATGCTCAATCGGTCATCAATAAAGATGATTCTAAAGCCGCACAACATAGACCTATTTATGCTGATATTGATGGTTGTTGCATTGATGGGGTTGAAACTCCCCCTGATGATTGGCGGGAAACTCCAGAGGGGTCAATAGTTACTTATGACGAATGCCAACGCCTTTTTCCTTCGACTGGTAAAGCGGGTAATTCTACTGATGATAAAGTTATTGCTATGGAAACTATCAGACATACTGGACACACGTTAATTCTGATTACCCAAAGCCCAACGTTTATACATCACCACATTAGAAAACTTGTTACTGAACATATCCATATTGAACGCCAATTTGGTTTAGAACGCTGTCGCCAATTAACATGGTCGCGTTGTGCTATCGACCCACTTGATAAGCGTGATAGGCGGGATGCTGATGTAAAGCAGGTTTCTTACGATAAGAAACTCTATTCACTTTATAAAAGCTCCACCAAACACACTGTTAAAAAGCGTTTTCCCACCAAGCTTAAATTTATCTTAGGGTTGTTTGTTATGTTGATTGCTTCCGTTGCGTTCTTGGCCACTCAAGCGGTTGGCTTTTTTGTTGGTGAAACTGAAACCGTTCAGGCTGCGCCTACAACTCAAACTTCTAGCTCTGGATTTATTCAAACATCATCGGTTGAATTGGGTACTGTAGCTGCTAAACAAGAAACTCAACCTTTGGTGTCTGGGTGTATATCCAATGATACTTTTTGCACTTGTTATACCTATGAAGGTATTCCTTTGGACTTAGACCAAATGCAATGCCGTAATCTCGCTGAACGTCCTTTAATGTTTAAAATCCCTGTTAGTACTTCTTCTACTGACGCTTAACATACTTTTCCAAAATGATAGCAAAACGCTTTGACTAGGACGAACCGGCAAAGCGTTTTAGATTGCAAAACCTTAAATTTCCGTTGGCATTTTTTATCGAAATGATTGCAAACCTTAATGATTGCATTTATAATGTATTTACCAGTTAGGGAATACGTTTTGCAATCGAATAGGGGATTTACGTCATGTTAACAGAACAAACTAAAGCAACTTTGATTGATACCTTTTGTTATTCATCACCTCAGATTTTACGCGAGCATTTAAAGCGCGGTTGGTTCGATGAATGCCTAATCGAGCGCTACAGCCTGACTACTGATGAACTTAAACAATGTATGCAATTAGCTATTAAAAAGATGGAGTCTTAATCATGGCGCTAACCGTTAGAACGACCGAACAAGATGATATTATGATTAACACTGCTGCTAAGCAGCTCGGCACTAAAACAGGCACTAAGACTTTGCTTGTTGCATGTGATCAGTTTTTAAAACAGCGCAATGAGATTTTACAGCTTACTCAGGAAGTTAATCGCTTGCGTGAAAAGCTGGACGAACGAACGGAAGTAATGGACGACTTCAAACAGTCTTTCCAAACCTTAATGGAGTTTGAATAATGTTTGATAGAGATTGGTTTTTTTATTTTTCAGCGTTTGTTTTTGCCTGCATTGTTCATGGCCTGATACGGTTTTATAAATCCCGCAGGGATAAAGCGACTGCGAAGCGGGAAGCGTAACACCAAGCGCCAACTGAATTTGATTATGACCGTTCACCTAAATGGCGCGCGGTCAGTCGTTCATCTTAATGATAAATATTCGCTACATGCCATCCTGCCAAACCGCTCTTAAGCTCTAATGCCGATACATCCAATTATCGGCATATTGACCACCAAACAAGCCCACATTTAACGAGTTACACCCATAAGGCGCATAATGT
>NZ_BLPI01000003.1 GCF_019649015.1 Agarivorans litoreus
GGTTTGTGATTATGTAAAGCTCAATAGAACGTCTTGGACGTAGGAGGAACCCGCAGGGCGGGAGGTTGCCTAAAGTCAGTTCGTTAAGTTGAATTTTGCATAATCGCCATTATGCGACTTACCTTTTATTACTTTTATTAACTTCTGGCGGTGGCTGGCGGCAAAGGCGATTAAGCGCAGCGCGCCGCGCCAGCCGCTCAAATTTTTATTGTTGGTAGGTCTTCGCGAAGCGAAGTGCAGTAAAGGTGATACTGCACTTTTGTCTCGATTTTGAGACTTTTAGCGTTTCTTCTTCCTCGCTAGATCTATGTAGTCCTCTTCCGATATGTTCTCTATGCCCTTTAAAATAAGGGTTCTCAACACCTCGGTGTCCTTTAGTGATGCTTGAGAGGCAACTACCGCTTTTACCGTCTCTTTTTCTACCTTTCTCCAAGTCGCATCGTCGATGTGTTTTGTTGGCATATTGTATTTTCTTATTTTGGTATGTGGTTTATCAGTAACTTAATACTAACGTTCTAAATTTATTATAACTAAGGTACTAAGAAAGCTTGACAATTAGAATCTAA